>JBEVNF010000075.1:0-15692 GCA_040508255.1 Flavitalea sp. | reverse complement strand
TCATTATTTACCCGGTCGAAAAAGATTATTGGCGTTTTTGACTTCTTCGCCATCAGGAAATGGGAGTAATCAGCGGTATCCTTTGCAATCGATACCATGATGCCATCCACCCTCGCGCTTAGCAGGGTTTCGATTCCGCGCACCTCGTAAGCACGCATTTCGTTCGATTGGAATATAAGTACGTTGTATCCGTTTTGCGCAGCATGATTCTCTATACCATGCACAACGCGACCAAAAAAGTTGATCTCAGCACTTGGTATAATAACGCCCAGAACCTTTGTGTGGCCGAGCCTCAGCGATGATGCGATGGAATTTCTACGATAGTTTAAACGCTCTGCAGTTTCTACGATGAGTTTCTTTTTTTCCTCACTGATCGATCTGTGATTATTTAGTGCCCGCGACACGGTCGCCGGTGTTGTATTGAGTTCCCGCGCGATGTCATTAATCGTGACTAATCGACTCATATGAACGTAATCGTTTGCGCTAAAATAATCTTTTTGAGCATTGCTCCAAATATCACAAGCCAACTACAACGTTTTCATTTTGAAAAAATCAACAAAAATCGATTTTGCATTGAAAAATTTTTTCGCGGGTGTTATTTCCTTACCTCAAATGCAAGCAACATATTTCCACCGGCCTGCCCGAATGCACCATAACCACTGTTCACATAAAGATACCCGTCGGCCAGAACCGGCGCGGGGCCGTCAATTGAACCACCCTTGCCTTTGATGCCATTCACATCCTCGTAAGTGATGGCAGTGTTGAACTCCCAAAGCACCTCTCCACTATTTGCATCATGTGCCCTTATCATACCATCAAGCGAACCCGCAAACACAAGTCCCGTCGTGCTCACGGGCGCTGCTGAATTTCCATTAAAGCAGAATTTCTGATCACAGGCGGGCGCTTTGTAACTCCAGTTTAGTTTGCCAGTCAAAGGATCAATTGCAAACAGACCAGGAGAAGGCTTAACACTGCTGTCACGTTTATCTATCGCATTCATGTTATCTGCATTGGCTGCAAATACCTGTTTGCCATCACTTGCCATACCCCAGTGGATGCCACCAAGCATTCCGCCCTTGCCAACTCTGAGGGACCAGATCTTTTTTCCATTCTCTGGTGAAATTCCAAAAACGATCCCTGATTTCTGACCAACAACAAGCAACTCTTTGCCCGCAGTTGTTTTTACGATCATGGGCGACATGCCGAAATCAAGATCGGGCCCGGACTTCTCAGGACAGTTCACAAATACGGGACAGGCAGTATTGTATGCATCATTGTCGGTTGCCTGGAAGTTCCATACAAGTTTACCGGTCTTCAGATTGATTGCCTGAATTGCATCACTGGAGCCGGTTGTGGGGTTTGAATAATTTTCTCCGGTGCCGATATATACAAGTCCGCGTTTCAGATCAACCGTTGGACTTGACCAGACAGGCGCACCTGCAGGACCATAAAATGGTTTTCCATTTTTTTTTGTCCCGGCAGCTTTTGCTTTTTCTTCTATTACACGATGCGTCCATTTAACGGTTCCTGTTGATGCGTCAATTGCAACAAGTCCGCCCGAAGAAAAACAACAAGGATAATTTCCGTTAACAGCAGCTGATACTTCAACTGAAGTGATCGGAACCAACACAAGTCCGTTTGCAACAGCAACTGAACCTGTTGTTGATGACATGGTTTCGAAGCCTGCACGCTTGCTCCATATCGCTTTACCTGTCAGAACATCCAATGCATAGGTGTTGGTGGAAAAGTCCGTGAAGTAAGCAATTATCTTTTTTCCTGTTCTTTGAACGGTGATTGCTCCGCGGATAGCGGCACCTGCATTAAAGATCCAACCGATCTTACCCGTGTACCTGTTGAGTGCGTACACTTCTCCAAACTGAGTTCCAATCAGCATCCAGTTATCGATGATCGCAGGTTTGGTTCGCATCATCGCGGCATCCGGAAATGCAAACGACCATTTTAGGTTTAATGAACCAACATTCTGTTTTGTGATGCGTGAAGCCGCGGTACTTCTGAATCCTGTTGCTGCAAGATCATTGCCCCAGCCTGAATGTTCTGTTGGATTGGCGGGTTTGTTACTGATTGAAAACTTTTCGTATGCTGTCGAAGGCATCGATGATTCTTTGATCTTTTGACCGGTCAGATATTCGGCAACTGTCTGTTTTTCTTCATCCGAAATCGTTTTGCCCTGCACCTGCATCTTCCCCGTTTGAAGTGAAGTAAGTATCATTCTTGGCGTCATAGCTGAAAGTACAGAAGTGCCCGGAGCCAGTATAGCTGATGAATCACGATGGCAGGATGAACAGGCTGTTATAAAGATCTCTCTGCCTGATCTTTTCGTGGTATCTGCCGCGGAAGGGTAAATTGCTTTGGTTTCAACAGTGGTGAAACTGTCCCCGGACGCAGAGATAAGAAAACCAGCGGTGATGCAGATGACTGATACGAAATGCATAACAAAGAATTTATGATACAAACCTATACAGCTCCCTGCAACACTCATAGAAATTTTCGACGAACAACTTATTAATGCGTGAATGGCTGTTTTTGCACGATAAACTGCATCAACCATCTCCCCTTAGCAATTGAACAAGCTCCTGTTTCAGATCTCTTGAAACAGGTATTGCAACACCATTGATCAGGATATTGGAGCCATCGAGTTTTTCAATCTTGTCAATGGCAACCGTGAATGAACGGTGTATTCTTTTAAATTTAGATGATGTTAATTTTTCGGTTATGGATGTCAGTGACTGGTACGAGATATACTGTTCTTTTTTTGTGATCACCCTGATATAATCTTTCAGGCTTTCTATATAAAGTATGTCGTCTGTCATGATCTTAATGAGCTTACGATCGACTTTAAGAAAAAGTGAACCGCTGTCCGTCTGGGCATCTTCCGATTCATGGCTGTCGAATTTTTTCAGTGCTCTCTCCAATGCGCGCATGAAAGATGGAAATGAGATCGGCTTCACCAGGTAATCAAGTACCTCAAATTCAAAACTTTCAACCGCATATTCACGGAAAGCAGTCGTAATGATCACCATCGGAGGATCCTTTATTGTGCGCAGGAATTCAAATCCGGTAAGCAAAGGCATCTGGATATCAAGAAAGAGCAGATCAAATTTTGACTGTTTCATCAGCTGTATTGCATCAAGTGGATTCAGCGCTCTGCTTATCTCCACATCACGGATCCTGCTGAGGTAGTTTTCAATCACATCAACAGCCAGGGGCTCATCATCGATTATCAGGCATTTCATCACCTTCATAAAGGGAGCATTAACCGGGTTATAAATTTATCATGCGATGTTTCAGCGTGCAATGTATAACGGTTGCCGTACAGGAGATCGAGTCTGCGTTGAACGTTCTTTAATCCTATGCCACTCGTGGTCAGATCCGTTTGAATCACTTCTACAGGATTACTGATGGTAAAGATCAGTTCCTTGTCAGATACAGTGAGATTGGCTGCTATCTCTATCTCACGCAGATTGTTTTTGACACCATGTTTGAAACTGTTTTCAACAAACAGGATCAGTATCAATGGTGGAATCTTTTTGGTCTCTGTGTTACCTTCAATATCAAATCTCACTTTTATTCTTTCGCCAAACCTGAGTTGTTCAAGATCCATGAAATTCTGAAGGAAGTCGATTTCCTTATCAAGCTGCACGAGTTGTGTGTTTGATCCATACAGCATATAGCTCATCAGTTCAGATAATTTCAGAACCACTTCAGGTGCATGATCTGACTTCTTAAGCGTAAGTGAATACAGATTATTTAAGGTGTTGAAAAAAAAATGAGGCTGGATCTGTGAGCGGAGAAAATTCAACTCTGTTTCGAGATAAATTTTTTCTTTTTCACGCATCAATTGAATATTCTGTATCCAGTCTTTTGCAAGTTTGATCCCGGTTGTTAAGCCCAGGAGATATATTCGTTCGAGACCTGTTGAAACCAGATTACTCAGGGTCCAACCTGCGGTTACTGCAAAGTAAACCGAACCATGTTCCGCGTAATAGTTTTTGATGAACTGGTTGATGACGATTGAAATGCAGATAAACAGCAATAACAAACTTCCATATTGCAGGTATTTTTTTTCGTACAGAAATTTCGGTATCAGCACATATATATTGAGATAAACAAGTGCGATCTCAAATGGGAAAAAAACGATGAATTGAAGAAAGAATACAGGGTCTTCAATCTTGTACATTCCGTAAAGTACCACAGCTGCATAAAATGCATAATACCCAACCCAGAATGCAGCATGCTCCACGATCCTCCGCGTTGGCAGTGATAGCCCTGGATTATATGTTTGTGCCGGTTGCTGCATGTTGAATTGCTGAACCGGCACAATTTAAAAGATTGATCTCATGAATGAACATCGTTCCGTCAATTGCAGATTTTGCACGACGAACCGTAATCTTACATCACAAAATATTTCTGAGATGGCAATGGTTCCGGCAGATCAGAATCTCCAATCAGTTGCCTGAGGTTTGTCTCAATTTTTAACGCTATCGTTGTAACAGAAATGTCTGTGGGTTGATTTCTGAAAGGGTCCTGCATCAATGTGGCAGATTTTTCCAAAAGAAAAAAAGCCGCGGAAATAAACAACATAAGAGGGATCTCAAAGTAGGTTGCAATATCCCTTAATGCAATTGACAAACATACCACGAACAGGTAGATTACGTAATGCAGGTATTGTCTGTAAGTTACCGGGAACACCGTCGAATTGATTCTTTCAGCCATGCCCATTGCATCTGTAAGCTTTACTATCGTTGAATTGAGCTGAACCGCACTGTAGACATCAACATTATCGCTGTTTCTGAGCGACCTTATATGTTCGGTGTTTAACTGCAGTATTGCCAGCGGTTTATTTTCATGAGAGTTTACCCGATTCACTTCTTCCTGGCTAAGATTTTTCTCATTAGCAGTAAGTGGTACCTGTCCTCGCAAAGAACGGCCGAGGCAATGACACCAGGCAATCTGTCGTTTGGTGATCTGAGCGATATGTTGTTCATTTCCGGGCTTGAGGAACAATTGCAATTGCAATACAAGCGACCTGCTGTCGTTGACAATGGCCCCCCAAACCTTTCTGGCTTCCCACCACCTGTCATAAGACTGATTCAATTTGAAGGAAAGCAATACCGAGATTGCAGTACCCAGGAAAACGGGAATAGAGATCGACATTATCGGGAGATAGTTGCGAAAGTACTTGGTCAGGTAGTAAACTACGACAGCGACTACAAGCACGTAAAGCATTTCACGTCTGACTGATTTAATGATGTATTTTATTGGTAACGGGCGATCCAGTAGCATGTGTTCCTTTGTTTTGGTTGAATGCTACAAAAATAGTGCAGACAGATGCACTATTGAAAAAAAATGAAAAACCTCAGTTTCGTTTGACGGTTCTTTACTCTACAGGGAGGACTGTCCAATAAATTACACGATCATTATTTTTTGGATGCTTTTGCTCTCGGGTTGAATTCCAGGCAAAGGTTGACCCAGGTTCTGAGTTCTTTTTTTGAACTGACCTGCTCAGGATCTACCAAAATGTATCCTTTCATTTCTTTACCTCCCATCTCCATTGAACGACAGCCGGTTTTTTCGAGCAGGAAAGGGTATTGACCGGGATCTACACGACACATCAGTTCATTCCTGAAAATACCAACACACATTTTTTTGTTGACCATAAAGCAGAGTCCTCCAAACATTGCCTTTTCTTCAATGTCAGTGACAATTTCAAACAACAGTTCCCGAATCCTGTTTGCCAGCGCTTCGTCGTAGGCCATAATTGATATTTTTAATCCTTCTTGTAACTGCCAAAACTTACCATCCAGTTTACGCCAAATTTATCGGCAAAACATCCAAAGTAATCCCCCCAGAACGTATCTTCCAAAGGCATTTCGATGGTGCCACCTGCTGAGAGCTTTGAAAACAAACTGGCCGCCTCTTCCCGGCTTTCTGTATTAAGACTAAGATAGTTGTTGTTGCCCACTTTCAGCACCTGGCCGGCCGATGGCACAATGTCTGAAGCCATTAATATTACACCGTTCTGCAGTGGTAATGCAATGTGCATGATGCGGTTTTTTTCATTGTCAGACAATTTTTCGCCGCCTGGTGCGTCACTCATTTTACTGATGCTGATGAATTCGCCACCAAAAACGGATTTGTAAAATTCAAACGCTTCGAGTGCATTGCCGTCAAAATTGAGATAAGGATGTAGTGTTGCCATTGCGATAAATTTAGAATGGAAAATTAGTTTAGGTTGTCAATTGATTACTGGTGCATTTGCGACAAATGAGAGGTGTATTCGGGTATAAAAATTTGAAAATATTAAACTGAATTATGAAAGTTATCTTAACTGGTGCAACCGGAATGGTTGGAGAAGGTGTTCTTATGGAATGTTTGCGGAACCCTGATGTATCTGAAGTGCTTGTCGTGAGCAGAAAATCTGTACAAAAACATCATTTAAAGATCAAAGAATTGATCGTTCCTGATTTCAACCTGATCATCAGTTTTGCTGAGCAATTAAAGGGTTATGATGCCACCTTTTTTTGTGCCGGCATCAGTTCTGTTGGTCTCAATGAAATGCAGTATACACGGATAACCTACGACCTGACGATCGCGTTTGCAGAAACAGTGCTTTCCGTAAACCCGGACAGTACATTTTGTTTTGTTTCGGGTACTGGTACAGATAGTAGTGAGAAAGGTAAATTGATGTGGGCAAGAGTTAAAGGTAAAACTGAGAATGCGCTCATCTCAATGCCTTTTAAACAGGTATATTGTTTTCGTCCCGGTTTTATGCAACCCACACCGGGTCAGCAAAATGTGAAGACCTTCTATAAAGTAATCGGCAAAACGTATCCATTCTTTAAAATGATCTTTCCTGCCTACATCAGTACAATGCGGGAGGTTGGTGCAGCGATGATCAATGCCGCAATGCTCGGATTTGAAAAAAAGGTGTTGGAGGTAAAGGATATTTTAGCAGCGGCGAAACGGTAAATATCAATTAACCACCTTGCTTAAAAGTTCGTCGGTAACCTGTGCCATTATCGCATACCCGGCGGCGTTAGGATGAACGCCATCGAGGCTTAATGCTGGTTTCTGACCTTTCTTGTCATCTACCAATGGAGTGTAATAATCAAGCACGGTAAGTTTTTTTGACTTTGCATAATCAATGATCGCATTGTTCAGGGAGATGATCTTTTCTGCCGGTTCAAATCCTTTTCTCCATGGATATTCATTGATAGGCAGATAGGCGCAGAGGATCACTTTGATCTTATGCAATTGGGCAAGCTCTGTCATTGATCTGATGTTTTCAAGAATTCTTTCATTGGTCACATGACCGGTGGTGCCGGAAATATCATTGCTTCCTGCGAGAATGATCACGGCAGCAGGTTTCAGATTGATAACATCCTGTCTGAAACGTAACAGGAGTTGCGGTGAGATCTGCCCGCTGATGCCCCTGTTTACATAAGCCTTGTTTTCCCAATAGGAAGGCACAAGCGATTTCCAGTTTTCAAAGATTGAACTACCAAGAAATACCACACGCTTTTCATTTTTCGCCGGAGCTGGCAGTGTTTTATTTTCAGCTTCATAATGGCGAAGGTCCGCCCAGTCGTCCCTGAAATCCTCTGCTGGAGTTTGTTTCGCTTTGTCTGTGGTGGAGTCTTGCGTCTGAGCTTCCAGTCTGTTTGTAAAGCCTGTTAGAGCAATACCTGCCAGTATCAGTGTGGTGAACAAAATTTTCATGGGTGAAAATTACTAAAGGATGATCAAACAAACACAACGGGTTATGGTTATATGATCAAGATGCCTGGCTACAATATTATCCCCCGGATGTTGTGGCGGGAACAAGATATTAGATTTTCAATTGTAGCTTATTCTTTTTTTGAAAGGATCTTCACAAGCAAATCCAATCCCGCCGCATCTTTCATCTTTCCGGCAGTGACTACCTTATCAAAGAAAATGATCTGTTTTGATTGTTTGTTATAGAGCGGCCATTTTGGTAAACCCGCACCATTCGGATCACCTGTTTTTATAAAGTTGATCCAATAGGATGACATCTGGTTTGCAAGAATAATATCTTCCTTCTCCCATGGCCTGTCAACGAAACGAAGATTGTTATAAGCATAAGGGACTTCACCGGTATGGAAAGCACCATACTTAATATAGTCACCGGTAGCAGGCACTTTTCTTGTGAACCGGTAAACATAAACTTTCTGATTTTTAGCAGAAGCAATATTTGCCCAGGTATAATTCTGTGCGCCAAAAATCTGGTCACGTGAAAGATAATTCTGCGACCGTGCTGATTGTTCATCGTTGCCGGAAGGATAATACCTGAGAAACGCGGCACTATCAGCTCCATATTGAGCAGCCTGTCTGCGGAACTCAGCAGCTGAAACCGGTGCTCCGGCTAAACCCTCATCCTGGTTCCAGCCTGTTAACAATGAAACCTTGTTTTCTTTGTTCTGCGCAAAGATCTCAGCAATGCTGGCAGGCAAAACATAACCATCAACGACGGGCCAGAATCTGCCTTTCGATTTTTGCAGGAGATCTTCGGCAGACAAAGATCTTAATGCCTCTAATGAATTTACACCAAGTGATTCCTGCGTTGCCAAACCTTGATCTTCCGCTGATTTTAATGAAGGCGCAGCAGAAGTAAAATTCGCGCCGCTTTGTGGAATTGCCTTGATGAACAAACCTTTCGCAAGCGGAGAGGCAACCATGCTGTTCACACTCATGGATCCTGCCGATTGACCTGCAATGGTTACATTTTCTGGATCACCTCCAAAGGCTGCGATATTTTGCTGCACCCATTTCAGTGCGGCTACCTGGTCCATCAATCCATAATTGCCAGATGATTTTGTAGACGATTCAGCAGTAAGTTCAGGATGCGCAAGAAATCCGAATATACCTACCCGGTAGTTAATGCTCACAAACACGATACTCTTTGAAGCAAATGATTCACCATCATAAATAGGAACTGCACTTCCGCCACTCCCAAAACCTCCGCCATAGATCCAAACCAACACCGGGCGTTTTTCCTTTTGACTTTTTGCGGCGGTCCACACATTCAGATAAAGACAATCTTCGCTGATCGGTTCTTTGGGAATCAGGAATTCCTGCGACCACATACTGAATGGGGCAGGAGAGGGTTGCATAGGGCTCGGGCCAAACCTGTTGCATTCGCGCACATCAGTCCAGGCTTTTACAGGCTGCGGAGCTTTCCATCTCAGTGCGCCAACCGGTGGTGCTGCAAATGGGATTCCTTTGAAGATGGTTATATTATTATGGATAGTGGTTCCGGAAATCTTCCCGGCAGATGTAGAGATTTCAAATGGCAACTGGGCTTTAAGGGAAATAAAGTTGAAGCAGGCGATGGCAGTCATCGCAAAGGAAATGGCAGGTATTCGCATATACTAATATATTGAAAAGCCGAAAGCTTGCCTTAAGAATAATTTGTAAAATGTTGTTTTTATGACTGAAACAATTAATTTTAGTCGTATGAAAAAGATTTTCGTCCTGATCACCGGCCTTGTTGTTTTATGTTCAGCAACTGTGCCGGTCTATTCACCCATAGAGAAAAATAATGCCGATCCTTTAAAGGAAAGTATAACAAGAGGTAAAGAAGTGTATACTAATTTTTGCATGAGCTGTCACCGGGAAGCAGGTGAAGGCATTGAAGGCAGTTTCCCTCCACTTGCCAAGGCTGATTTCCTTAAAAAGTTTCCAAAGGAATCAATCTACGCCGTGAAGTTTGGAATGGAAGGAAAGATCGTTGTCAATGGTGTGACATATGAAAGTATGATGCCTAATCCAAACCTTGAACCAAAGCAGATCGCTGATGTTATGAATTATATCAACAATTCATGGGGCAACAGTTCAAATAAAAAGATTGTAACCGAAGCAATGGTGAAAGCCGTTCCGGAAAAAAAATCCTAATGCTGAATCCGGGAATGGTTAACCAACCTTTCCCGGATTTTTCATTGTAGGTATAGCTGCTTTTGGTTTGAAAACCGGATCATCAATAAATGGCTGATCCTTGATCCTTCTTCCCGTTGCTTTAAAAATTGCATTGGCAACAGCACCACCGGTTGGCGGCAATGCGGGCTCACCAAGACCGGTCGGTTCAATACCATTATCTATAAAATGTGTTTCCACTTCAGGAATTTCTTTCATCCTGATGAGGCGATAATTTGTATAATTTTTCTGTTCGGTTTCACCATCCTTAAATGATAGTTTGCCAAACATGGCATGACCAAATCCATCTACTATTCCGCCCATTACCTGTTGTCTTGCACCTCCGGTATTGATGACTTCACCACAATCGCAGGCCGCAATAATATTTTTTACAACGGGAATTCCTTTTTCCATCGCAACCTCGCAAACCTGTGCCACATAAGATCTGTGTGAGAAATAAACACTAAAACCCTGAGCAACATTTTTCTTTTTACCCCAGTCAGATTTCTCAGCAACAGTTTTGGTTACAGAAAGCATTCTTTCAATATCATAACGAACGGGGCCCGCGGGTTTCGCTTTTGCTTTTTCAAGCAGGTCTATCCTTAGTTGGATAGGATCTTTTTTGGTTTCAAATGCTACTTCATCCAAAAATGATTGTTCTGCATAGGCAAGAAAGTTCGTGATAGGCGCGCGCCATGCACCGGTTGTGATCGGTGAATTATGTTCAACGGATTCAATCAACAGATTGTCTACAGCACCTGAAGGAAAATTGTCCTGTCTTGTCGGATTGCCTGAATTGATACCAACTCCCCGAAGTTTATAACCAATGATATTTCCATCTTTATCCAAAGCAGCCTGGAACCTGTAACGCACTGCCGGGCGATAACTTCCGCCGGTCATATCATCTTCTTTCGACCACGTCACCTTGACTGGTTTTTTGATAATGGATGAAAGTTCTGCAGCCTCTGTTGCATAATCAAATTTGAGTCTTCTTCCGAATCCACCGCCAAGCCTTGTCAATTGCAATGTGATCTTGTCTTCAGGCACGTTCAATAGTTTTGAAACCGCTGCTCTTGCTGCTGCTGGTGTTTGCGAAGGACCAACAAGTTCAACAGCATCCTCACGCACATCTGCGAAAAAGTTCATTGGTTCCATCGGGCTATGTGGCAGGAACGGGCACTGGTATTCGCTTGTAATGATCTTTGCCGCAGAAGCAAATGCTGCATCCGGATCACCATCTTTTCTTTGCACAGTTGCTTTACCGTTCTTCAGCAGCTCGGCAAATAGTTTATTGTGATCAGCCGTGCTTTCCAGATTTCCATCTTTTTCATAATCGATCTTCAATACCTTGCGGGCCTTCATGATCTCCCAGGTTGATTTACCAACGATCGCAACATTATTTCCGAATGAAACGACATCGATGATGCCCGCCATTGCTTTCGCAGCGGCGGCATCAACTGATTTCAGTTTCAGACCAAATGCTTTCGGACGTTGTATCATGGCATGAACCATTCCTTCCCGATAAAAATCAAGACCAAAGATTGGTTTGCCTGTGTGTATATCATTGTTGGCAACATTTTTTATATGCGTACCAATGATCTTAAAATCTTTACGATCCTTCCATTTGATCTCTGCAGGCACAGGAACAGCAGCCGCATCAGCAGCAAGTTCTCCATAGCTGAGTTTCTTTCCTGAACTATGAATTACAAAACTATTTTCTGTATGACATTCTGCTGCAGGTACATTCCATTTTTTTGCGGCAGCGGTTATAAGCATTTGTCTTGCCGTTGCTCCCGCATTACGCAATAGCTTCCACGAATGAGGTACAGCGCCACTTCCACCGGTTAGCTGGCGGTCGAATTTTTTTGTATCAAGATTTGCCTGTTTAACAACAACCTTTGACCAGTCTGCATCAAGTTCTTCTGCAACGATCATGGGAAAACTGGTCAGGATGTTTTGCCCCAGTTCAGGATTCGGACTCATCAATGTGATCACTCCATCAGTTGCGATTGAGAGATAGCTATTGAATCCCATATCACCCGCAAGCAAAGCCTGCTGTGTGATTGGCGCTGCAGTTAAATTATTGCTGAGCCAGTTGATCCCGAGAACAAATCCACCCGCGGTTACAGATGATAATTTTAAAAAATTCCGGCGACCCTTATCGATAGTGTGTGACATAAGATCAGATTTTTGTACTTGCAACTTTTACAGCTTCGCGAATACGGTGATAGGCTCCGCATCTGCAGATATTACCATGCATAGTGTTTGCAATTTCCTGTTCGGTTGGCTTTGGATTTTTCTTAAGTAGTGCTGCCGCAGTCATGATCTGACCTGCCTGGCAATACCCACACTGTGCCACATCCACTTCATGCCAGGCCTGTTGTACCGGATGATCACCATTTTCAGAAAGTCCCTCTATGGTGGTGACTTCGGATGTTTTGACTGCAGATACTGGTAATACGCACGATCTTGTTGCATTACCATTCAGATGCACCGTACACGCTCCGCATTGTGCAACACCGCATCCGTACTTGGCCCCGACAAGGCCAAGATGATCCCTCAGGACCCAAAGCAATGGTGTGTCCGGTGCAACATCTGCTGTGAGCGTCTTACCATTTATTTTCAACTGGTAGGTTGCCATAAATAAAACTTGAAAAAGTTAATGGAATTATTGGGGAGAAATGCTGATGATGAAATTAAGTAATATCCGTGTCAAATGCTGCAACCAATCTCATTTTAATCTCGTTTAAAGGATATTCATTACATTGAAAACAAAAGCGAACCAAATGAAAAATATCACGAAAGTAGTATTGGCTTGTTCAACGGCATTTCTATCTCTATCTGCAGCAGCACAGCATGGTGGCCCTGGTCCAAATCCGCTTGAAGGCAGATGGGATATTACAATGTTAAAGGAAGGGAAGGAAGTTCCATCATGGCTTGAGGTTGTTCATTCCGGTACACATTCACTTGTAGGTTATTTTGTCAGCACGGGTGGTAGTGCGCGTCCGATCTCGACCGTTAAAGTTGATGGTGCAAAGTTTAGTTTTTCTATTCCTCCGCAATGGGAAAGTGGTACCGATGATCTGAAACTTGATGGCGCACTTGAGGGCCAGGCTATTTCCGGAACCATTACAATGCCGGATGCCAAACAGTTTACATTTAAAGGTGTGAAGGCTCCAAAACTTGATGGTTTGAAAACTGTGACCTGGAATAAGCCCGTTGCACTTTTCAATGGCAAGGATCTGAACGGCTGGCAAACAGTTGGAACAGGCGAAAATCAATGGGTTGCTGTTGATGGAATTCTGAGGAGTCCTAAGTCTGGCGAAAATCTGAGATCTACACAAACCTTCGGCGATTTCAAATTGCATATCGAATTCAAGTATCCAAAAGAAAGTAACAGCGGTGTTTATCTGCGGGGACGTTATGAAGTTCAGGTTTCAGATAATATGGGCGGTGAACCAACAAAAGGTGACTACAGCGCGATTTATGGATTTCTTCCGCCAAATGCAATGGTAGCAAAGCCTGCAGGAGAATGGCAGTCGTATGATATCACACTGGTTGGGCGTCATGTGACCGTTGTTGCAAATGGCAAAACAGTGATCAGTAATCAGGAGATCCCTGGTATCACCGGTGGTGCAATCGATAGTAAAGAAGGCGAACCAGGACCAATAATGATACAGGGTGATCATGGGCCTATTGAATATCGAAACATAACAATAGCCACTGCTAAATAGTATCAGGTATGAAAAGAAGAAGCTTCCTCAAAGCGGCAGGTATTTTCGCCGGGTCGGGATTAATTTATGGTGATCCTTTGTTTGCTTTTCAGGACAAACTTTGGAAGATCAACATGCTTACTCCCGAAACCGGGCTTTTTACAGAACGCGGGGGAGCTATTCTTTTCAATATTTCCAAAGAAGGAATTGTGGTGGTTGATTCGCAGTTTCCTGCCCAGGCAGCAAACCTTATTGCTGAGATGAAAAATCGTACTGATAAAACATATCGGTTGCTGATCAATACCCATCATCATACTGATCATAGTGGAGGAAACATCGCATTTAAAGATCTGACAAAGCATATTCTCGCGCACGAGAATTCCAAATTGAATCAGCAAAGCTTTGCGCAGCTTAAAAATACTGAAGCCGGGCAGCTCTATCCCAATCAGACCTATGATAAAAAATGGTGTGAAACGATTGGCGGACAAACGATCTGCCTGCATTATTTCGGTGCGGGTCATACAAACGGTGACTCGGTAGTTCATTTTGAAAAAGACAACGTCGCTCACATGGGTGATCTTTGTTTCAATCACATCTATCCCAACATTGATGCAAGTGCGGGTGCAAGTATGAAGAGCTGGATCAATGTGCTTGATAAGACTTACAAACTACTTGATCGTAAAACAAGGGTGATCTGCAGTCACGGCAATCCTGTTGAAAATGTTATTGTTGATCGTGAGTTCCTTAAAGAACAAAAGTTGTTTTTTGAAAAGACTTTTGACTTTGTCGAGATGGAGATCAAAGCAGGTAAGTCCCGCGATGAGATAATTGCCAACACTTCTATCCCTGGTAATGAGCAATGGAAAGATGAATGGAAATTTGCAAAGGTAAATCTTGCCATGGCATTTGACGAAACACAAAAACAATCCTAAGGAATATAAGGCCCCTTCACTTCGCCCCAACCCCAGGCTGGCATTGGCTCTTCTTCGTTCATTTCTATCTCATCGTTCTGCGAATTGATCACAGCTATTCTTGTTCCCCATTCAACGTAGCTCACCAATGCTGAGCGGAATTCAGGATCGTCGGGTGCATGCATTTCATCTACAGTGTCTATCAGAAGCATTGCCCATCTTCGTCTGTGTTGTTCTGTGAGATGTTTTCCAAGATGCTTCCTGATCATTTTATAATGCGAGCCATCATTGGAAGTATAAAGCTTTGGGCCGCCAAATACCTCTGCCACAAAATGTGCCACATGTTGCTGATGATCCTTTGACATGTGTCTGAATAACGGTTCAAGCATTTCATCCTGTAAAACTTTTTCATAGAAACGGGTAAAGATTTTATCAAGCGCAGGCATACCTCCAACCCATTCGTATAAAGTAGGAACCGATTTTGTTTCTGTCATATATCAAATTTCTTATCTAAATCTAACATCAATTATTCAAAAAAATTGAGTTAGTATTGGTAAACCAATAACTGTACTGACTGATTATGAGAATTACCAGCATAAAATCTTCATTGGCCCTTCTTGTAGTAGTTTCAGCATTGATGGTCACCCTGCTTGCCTCAGGAACCGATACCCCTGCAGATCCAAAGCCCGTTGTGATCGGTTATGTGGGCGGATTCAGGGGACTTGTAGATGTTGCAAAGATCGATGCGAAGAAACTTTCAATTATCAATTATGCTTTTGTTGATGTGCAGGGCAACCGTGCGTTTCTAACCAATGAAGTCACCGATTCCAC
Organism: Flavitalea sp.; assembly: GCA_040508255.1. GTDB lineage: Bacteria > Bacteroidota > Bacteroidia > Chitinophagales > Chitinophagaceae > DATHKG01. The sequence goes on along the minus strand of JBEVNF010000075.1, from coordinate 286 downwards.
GAACTTCAGGAACCTTAATGAACTTAAAAAGATTAATCCCGGATTAAGAATTGTGATATCAATAGGTGGGTGGTCATGGAGTGAAAATTTCTCAGATGCTGTATTGAAAGATACTTCAAGACTGGCGTTTGCGAAAAGTGCTGCAGATATCGTTGCTAAATATAATCTGGATGGTGTTGACATCGATTGGGAATATCCCGGCATACCGGGCGAAGACGGTAATATTTATCGCCCGGAAGACAAAGAGAATTTCGCTTTAATGTTCAGGGATTGCCGGAGGTTTCTT
>JBEVNF010000065.1:0-4806 GCA_040508255.1 Flavitalea sp. | reverse complement strand
AATCATCAACATTCACGCTGCCACCAAACATAAGATGCTCGAAAAGATGGGCAAAGCCGGTTTTCTCCGGATTTTCATCCCTTGCACCCACATCATACATAACGTTTACGATCGCCATCGGGGTAGACTGATCTTCGTGAACTATAACTCTCAACCCGTTTTCAAGGGTGAACTTGTCAAATTTTATCATACTTTCTCCTGTTTCCGGAACAGCAAAATAACAATAAGTTGAGCGATAAGTTTTATCCGTGGGGAAGATTTAAGATCTATAGTATGCTTTTCACCTTGAGTGTCAATATCAAAGGAGCCCGGTCACGCATGATCAGCACCTTGATCTTGTCTTTGGCGCTCTGAAGAATAGACTTGTATGTTTTGATGTTGCGGGTGAAATTGTTGTCGATCGCCATTACCACGTCACCGGCTTTGAAACCGGCGGCTTCGGCAGGGGAACCCGGCATGATATCGACTACTGTGATCTCTCCGTTTACCATATAGATCCCAAGCCCGGTGTAGGTATAATCAAAGGGATCTTTATAGTGCGAATTGGGCACCATGTAAATATCCCGGCGCTCATAGTTGATGTAAAGATTGAACCGCCTCAGCAGATCATTCCCGATCAATCCCGCCAATGCCGGGTAAGAAGTGACATTATACTCATCATCAAAAATATAGGTTGGCACTTTTTTAAACCTGTATGGCCCGATCCTTACCTGTTTGATCACGCCCTGTCGCATGGGTGCTTTTCCGCCAAGTCCCTCTGCCTGCGTGGTGTAGAATTTCTTTTTGGGATTGATGAAGATGCTGTCGCTTACAAAGTCGGATGATAACAGCAAACACATGCCGGCACCGGTATCAAAATAAACCTTTGTGTTCAGCTCCTTTTCATCCTTTAAAAACGTGCCCATAACGGGAATGTTTACCAGTGAGGGTTTCAGAAGAAAGCCACCCCGTGGATATTTGAATCTACCTTTACTGTAGACAAATATTCTGGAGCTGTCATAGTTGATATTTACAATATATCTTGAAAGAAAACTATAGCCAACGATCCCATCTATCTTTTCCCCATAGGCACTCGTCAACACCTCGTAATCGTTCACGTGAAAGTTAAGACTATCGACATCCAGGCCAGGTAATAAAAGTGTTCTGTTGTAGGCAAAACGCACTCTCCGGATCCCTGCTATCCCACGGATCGTCCGGTCACTCAGCTCGGTTTTTATCTTCAATTCCTCAACCGTGGTAGAATCGAGTGAGATCCCTCCGCTTCCGGTGTCGAGCACAAAATTCAATGTGTCCGGATGTCCGTCAATCCGGACCTGGATGGTAATAACACCACCGGTGAGCATGTGAAAAGGAAAGCTGGTAAGCAGTTTGGCTGGCGGAGGTACAAACTCTTCCTGCGCAGAAATATTGCGGGTTATCAGGATTAGTGCCAGCAGGTAAAGCAATCGCATGGTAGCAGTTTCGTTCTTGGCTTAAACAGCAATAAGTTAGGATTTTTTTTAATGGGGATCATTTCCGCTCGTGGATTTTCATGAATTCCTGAAAAAGTTTTTAAACTATAAGGAACAATCAATCGTTTAGTATTTTTGCGCAACACATTTGAATATGAGAGCAGATTCCCTTTACGCCCGTGCACTTGATTTTGACTTCCTGACTGTTGACGAAGGTGTGTTCCTTTTTGAGAACGCACCATTGACCGAACTGATGTATGTAGCCGATGAACTCAGGAAAAAGCAGGTCCCGCACGGTAAGGTAACCTGGCAGATTGACCGGAACGTAAACACCACCAATGTTTGCCTGGCCAATTGTAAATTCTGCAATTTCTATCGCATACCGGGTCATGCCGATGCCTATATCACCGACATCGACACCTACAAAAAGAAAATTGAAGAGACCATCCGCTGGGGTGGTGATCAGTTGCTTTTACAGGGTGGGCATCATCCAAATCTTGGTCTTTCATTTTATGTTGATTTGTTCAGCGAACTGAAATCGCTGTATCCCACCATCAAACTTCACACACTCGGGCCCCCTGAGATAGCGCATATCACCAAGCTTGAAAAATCAACGCACCGCGAAGTACTGGTTGCTTTGAAAAATGCGGGTATGGACAGCTTACCGGGTGCAGGTGCAGAAATACTGACTGATCGTGTTCGCCGCCTGATCTCAAAAGGGAAATGTGGCGCGCAGGAATGGCTCGATATCATGCATGAAGCACACAAGCTCGACATCACAACGAGTGCAACCATGATGTTCGGGCATGTTGAAACCATCACCGAACGGTTTGAGCACCTTGCAAAAATCCGGGAGGTTCAGTCGCGCAAACCTGCTGATGCAAAGGGTTTCCTGGCTTTCATTCCATGGACCTTCCAGGATGTGGACACCCTGCTGGCTCGTATCCGCGGGGTTCATAACCTCACCACACAGGAAGAGTATATCAGGATGATCGCACTCAGCCGCATCATGCTTCCAAACGTAAAAAACATCCAGGCTTCCTGGCTGACTGTTGGTAAACAAACCGCCCAGATCTGCCTGACAGCCGGTGCAAATGACTTCGGAAGTATCATGCTTGAAGAAAATGTGGTCAGTGCGGCAGGTGCCCCTCATCGCTTCACTTCAATAACAATTCAGGATGCTATCCGCGAAGCCGGATTTGAACCTCAGCTTAGAAATCAGCAGTATGAATGGAGAACTTTACCGCAGATGGAAGAGCAGGTTATCGATTACTAAGCATTTTCTCTTAGAAAAATAAAAATAGTTCGTCTCCTGTTCAATAGAACAGGCTGTTTCAGAGTTATTTAATGGGAAATTCACCCGTTGAAAAACCATGAAGAGTCCGTTCCGCATCTCCTTACGTCTGGCCGTAGTGCTGCTTGCCGGGGTGCTACTGTTTAATTTTTTCAGTTATTACTCCACCCGTCTCCGCTCACGCGAGCACGAAGAAATAGTCCGTTTTGCCCATTTATCGTCAGGTCAGGAGGCTCTGAGTCAGTCAATTACAAAAGATGCCCTCATTCTTCTAAACAATGATAGCGACAAAAAAACAAGTCTTCTCATCCGCAAAAAACTTGATCAGAACCTTGATTCACTTCTAAAAACACACAAGTATCTTCTTGATAATATAAGCTTCAGCGGGCTGAGCGACAACCGTAATTCGGAAGCAGTTCGTGTATTGCTCGACAATATTGACGGGCCGATGACAAGGTTCGTAAAAATAGCCACTGAAATTTCGACGGCAGACTCAGCACAGGTCGAACTAAACGGCCGGAGATTCACACCCGAACTGTTGCTGAGAGAAAAACAACTGCATCCCAAACTTGATCTTCTTACTACCAGGTATAACCTTATTGTTGATTCCAAGATTGAAGAAGCCGGTGATATAAACACCGGCAAGTTCATTTCACTGATCATCGCACTGGGATGTCTCGTGACCCTGGTGCTTGAACCGCTTTTCCGCAGCAACCAGAAAAACTACGATGAGCTGCAGATTGCTAAAAACGAACTCGTCCAGGAGAAAAAATACCTAACCTCTATCCTGAATTCACAAACCAACTATGTTATCAGGATCAATCGCGCAGGAAACTTCACTTTTGCCAACCCTGAGTTCCTGAATACCTTCAGGTACGATGAAAAGGAGGTTTTATCGATGCCTTATTATAGTTCAATCTATCCGAAAGACCTCATACGTTGCCAGCAGGTAGCGGATGAATGCTGGAGAAATCCGGGTAAGATCCATCGCCTCCTGATCCGCAAACCAGTCAATAAAACAAAGGATTATCTCTGGACAGAATGGGAATTCATCTCGTTGCAGAATGAGCTTGGTGATGTTTTTGAGATACAGGGTATCGGTGTAAATGTGACGGATAAGGTGAGTGCGGAGCAAATGAAAAAGGAAGCGATCCGGACCTCATCCTATGCGATGACCTATGCAAGAATGGGTTCATGGAAGCTGAATTTCGTGACGCAACAAATGGAAGTGAGCAGGGAGTTTTTAAGTTTGCTTGAACTAAACGATACTGAAGCAAAAAGTTATTCTCTTGAAACCCTGATCAGTGACTTTATCTACTTCGAGGATCAGAACCTGTTCATCAGCGAAATTTCAAAAGCCTTACAGAACAAACACGTTAAAGAATACGAGGCACAGTTTTCTATCCGGGTTTACACACGAACCAAAAAACTCCGCTACCTGTATATCAAAGGAAAGGTGGTTGATGAAACAAATGGTTTTGGCATTGCACAGGATATCACATCGCAGAAAGAGGCTGAGCAGGCTTTACAGAACAGCGAACAGAAATTTCGACTCCTTGCAGAACACTCGGAAGATATTATCACCGTGAATCTTCCTGATGGTACTATACAGTATGCTTCACCTTCCGTAAGAAAAGTTTTGGGTTATCAGTCAACAGAAGTTGAAGGAAAAGCAATCCTCAGTTACATACATCCGGACGACAAGCATATGTTCCGCGACTGGAACCAATCGGAAGTACCTGCGGGTGTTGAGTACCGGACGATCCGTTACCGGATGCGCAAAAAAGATGAAGATTATATCTGGCTAGAAACAATCATGAAACCGGTTAAAGAAGCCGGTGAAATTGTAAAGCTCATCTGTACATCACGAAATATCTCTGAACGTAAAAAATCTGAAGCTGAACGTGAGCAATTACTTGCAGAAGTTCGTCAGTCAGAAGAGTTATTAAGAACAGTTATCAACTCAACACCAGACTGGATCTTTATCAAAGATCTTGGTCACAGATTCCTTCTTGTGAACCAGGCTTATGCTGATTCAATGCATATGGGTCCGCAGGATTT
>JBEVNF010000051.1:0-3637 GCA_040508255.1 Flavitalea sp. | reverse complement strand
AATCATGACCAAAGGAATGGAAAAGCAGATAGAGCTGATCGCTGACCTGGTTAAGAGTGAGGTAAATGTTAAAGAAATCGAGTATATCAGTGCTGATGCCGGCTTTATCAAAAAGAAGGTGAAACCGAACTTTGTAGCGCTTGGCAAGAAGCTTGGACCTAAGATGAAAGCGGTCAGTGCGGCGATCGGAGCCTTTACGCCTGAACAGATTACGCAATTAGAAAAAGATGGTTCGTATCCATTGTTAATTGATAACGAACCTTTAATATTACATATCAACGAAGTTGATATCTCCAGTGAAGACATGGAGGGTTGGATCGTAGCTAATAAAGGCCTGCTCACGGTAGCATTGGATGTTACGCTTACAGAAGAGCTCGTAAGCGAGGGTAACGCCAGGGAACTGGTTAACCGCATCCAGAAAATTCGCAAAGACAGTGATTTTGAACTGACGGACAGGATAGTTGTTAAACTAACCGGTCATGATGCGCTAAACGCATCCCTGGCCCGATTTAATAGCTATATTTGCGCGGAAATTTTAGCAGACAATATTGAGGTAGTGCCTGACTTACAGGATGGCACCCAAATTGAAGTAAATGATATTTCATTAAAAGTGTTTGTTACAAAAAAAGCCTAACAACATGGCAACCAACAAGAAAGCGGCTAAGCCTGCCAAGAAAGCAACACCTGTGAAAAAATCGGCTCCTGCCAAAAAGCCAGCTGCGAAGGTGCCGGTCAAAGCAACAAAAGTTGCCGTAAAACCTGCTCCAAAATCAGCCGCACCTGCGAAAAAAGCCGCAAAACCTGCAGCCGCAGTTAAAAAGTCTGTACCGGCCAAACCGATTGTTTCGGCCAAAACCAATAAAAAAGTTGAAGTGAAGAAATCTACGAATACCCCCGCAGCAGCAGCAGCGAAGAAACCTGAAACACCGAAGGTAGAAACGAAGAAAGCGGAACCCAAAAAAGCAGAAGCAACCAAAAAGGCCGCAGAACCTAAAAAAGTTGAAACTCCGGTAGCTGTGGCTACCGCACCAGCGCCTAAAAAGGTAGCAGCAAAACCAGCGAAAGTTGAAATTCCTAAGCTTACAGCTACAGGTTCAATAAAATATGAGCCAGGTTTTACCAAATCGGTACTTGATCAACCTGATTCTGTTCAAACCGGACCAAGCATGCGCTACAGTGATTCTGATCTCCAGGAATTCCGCGAATTGATCCAGAAGAAACTTGATCAGGCTAAAACTGAACATTCTTACCTGCAGGGTCTGATTACCCGCAAGGATGAAATGGGCGGTGACGATACTGACAACCGTTATCTTACTATGGAGGATGGAAGTATGAGCATGGAGCGCGAGCAACTTGCTCAACTTGCGAGCCGCCAGATCAATTACACAGATCATCTTGAAAAGGCGATGATGCGAATTGAGAACAAGACTTACGGAATTTGCCGCGTTACCGGTAAACTTATCGACAAAGCACGTCTTCGTGCGGTGCCACATGCTACTCTGAGCATCGAGGCGAAGCAGATGATGAATAAATAATTATCGAAGTCCCCACCCTCAGGTGGGGATTTTTATTTTACTTCCTGCATGTTTACCAATCTCTTATAGAACCCATCCTGCTCAATAAGCTTAGCATGCGTTCCTCTCTCTACTATTTTCCCTTTCTGTAAAACAACGATCTCGTCCGCGTGACGGATTGTGCTTAACCTGTGTGCGATCACAATACTGGTTCTGTTCTGCATCATTTTGTTGATAGCATCCTGTACCAGTCTTTCGCTTTCGGTATCGAGTGATGAAGTAGCCTCATCAAGGATCAGGATCGGCGGATTTTTCAAAAGCGCCCGGGCAATGGTAACACGCTGGCGTTCACCTCCGCTCAGTTTGCTTCCGCGATCGCCGATATTGGTCTGGTAATTTTCTTCCTTGTTCATAATGAAAGCGTGCGCGTTCGCCACTTTGGCTGCGGCTTCAATTTCGGCAATATTTGCAGCAGGCAGACCAAGAGCAATATTTGCGGCAATGGTATCATTGAAAAGGATAGGTTCCTGGGTAACGATGCCCATCTGTTCGCGCAGAGAATGAAGGGAGTATTCCTTAATATTCACGCCATCAATAAGAAGTTCGCCGGAGCTAACATCGTGAAATCTTGGAACCAGGTCGGCCAGGGTTGATTTTCCGGCACCGGAAGATCCGACCAAAGCCACTGTTTTACCTTTCTCAACAACCAGGTTTATGTCGTCGAGGATCACTATATCCTCATATCTGAAGGTCACATTCCGGAATTCAATCTTTTCTGAGAATTCAATCAGCGTTTTTGGATTTGCGGCTTCTTCAACAACCAAAGGAGCATTGACGATTTCCTCTATCCGCGCAATAGCGGCACTACCTTTTTGCGCATTGTAAAATGCAGTAGAGAGGTTCTTTGCCGGACTGATGATCTGTGAAAAAAGGATGATATAGGTAATGAAATCACCTGCATCCATCACCTGGTTATTTAAGACAAGTTCACCACCAAACCAGAGGATGCAAGCCAGCACCAGCACACCCATGGTCTCAGACAGGGGTGAACCTAGATCACGTCGGAAAGCTATTTTGTTCCGCAACGTATTCAAACCATCATTGATATCGTAAAATTTATCACCGATCTTTTTTTCAGCATTAAAAGCCTTTACGACGCGGAGACCACTTAGTGTTTCATCTACCACTGAAAGAAGTACACCCAACTCTTTCTGTGCAATACCACTGTCGCGTTTCAACGAACGACTCAGTCTTCCGATAACAAAACCGGTTACAGGAAGTAAAACCAGCAGAAACAGGGAAAGCGCAGGGCTGAGAATTACAAGCGTTGTGAGAATAATGATGATGGTTAACGGCTCCCTTATCAGACCTTCAAGCGTACCGATAATACTCCATTCAATTTCATGCATATCATTACTCATCCTGCTTATGATATCACCTTTACGCTGATCGGTAAAAAAGCCGATCGGGAGCTTTAGAATCTTTCCATAAAGATTACCTCTGAGTTCAGTCATCACATGGTTTCTTATCGGTGCGAGCAGTCGGTAAGAAAGATACAAAAACAGGTTTTTGATCATTGTGGTTACTACGACCATGATACAGATTGCAGCAAGAGCATAGGTCTTCCCGTGTTGATTCATCCAGGCAAACAAATAGTAGTCGAGCCATGCACTCGCGTTCTCAAAAGAAAATGCCTCTGCCGGTTGATTGATAACTTCTTTGGAACCAAGAAAGATCATCTTCAGGAAAGGAGCTACAAGTGCAAAAGAAACCAGGGAAAACAGAACCGAAAACAACATACACAGTGTATACCAGACAATGTTCGCCTTTTGGTCACCCAGGTATTTTATAATTAATGCAAAACGCTTCATATCGTTAAAATGGTGCTTAAACCGTGCAAAGTAAGTACTTTTACAAGGATTAACAGTTAATGAAATGCAAGAAGGAAAACGACAAAAACAGATAGCCGGGCTATTGAACGAGGAATTGAACCAGATATTTCAACGACTTGGACTAACGATGCTTGATGGGGGCATGGTATCTATTTCATCTGTAAAGGTGACACCAGATTTGCTGGAGGCAAGAATATACCTGAGCCTTTTTAAGGTTAACGATGTGAATGC
>JBEVNF010000046.1:0-3971 GCA_040508255.1 Flavitalea sp. | reverse complement strand
GCGCTGGTGCTGCGGTACTTTCGACCCCATATTGGCACGCGGAAGAACTCCTGGCTGGTGACCGCGGACGTTTATTTGCCTTTAATGATTCTGATGGGCTTTCTATATTGTTAATGGATTTATTTGATAACCCGGCAAAATTGACGGAACTGCGAAAAAATGCGTTCGTGTATGGTCGGGAAATTACCTGGCCAAAAGCAGGTGCGCGGTACCACGAACTCGCGGGATTACTGTTGCAGGAGTCAAAAGAAGATTTATCTGTTAAAGACGTACTGCTGGATCCTTCAATGTTACCTCCCTTTTCTATGGATCATATTAAACGCATGACAGATGATACGGGCATCATTCAGCATGCAAAGTTTGGCATTCCAAATTTAAAAGAGGGTTATTGTCTGGATGATAACGCGCGCGCACTTTTATTGGTGCTGATGGCTCACAAACAAAAACGGCATCCACTCACTTTAGAATTGTCACCCATATACCTGAGTTACATTCATTACATGCAGAACGATGATGGCATGTTCAGAAACTTTTTAAGCTTCAGCAGAAATTTTCTGGACGAGGTAGGATCCGAAGATTCGTTTGGCCGTACAATCTGGTCGTTGGGATTTTTAATCGCCAACGCTCCGAACGATGCGTATTTCCAATCAGGTAAAGAAATATTTTTTGCAGCTGCGCCAAACTTCGAAAAGTTAAACTCTATCCGGAGTATTGCCAACACGATGATCGGCATCAGCTATTACTTAAAAAACAATGCGCAGGATGAAGGCATGATGGGAGTTCTGCGTCGGATGGCATATAAGCTTGCTGATGAATATGCAAAATACAAGTCAGCCAGCTGGCACTGGTTTGAAAGCTTACTCGCCTATGATAATGCCATGTTGCCGCTTTGTTTGTTACACGCCGCGGGTATACTGAAAGATGATAACATTGCAAACATTGCAATTGAAAGCATGAACTTCCTTGCAGAAGTGACGTTGAAAGACGGCTACCTCTCAGTTGTCGGAAACGAAAACTGGTATAAAGAAAATGGAACGCAATCAAAGTTTGCACAGCAGCCCATCGATGCACTCGCAATGGTATTAATGTTTCATGAAGCCTTTCACCTGACCAAAGACAAAGCATACTTAAACCAACTTTTCACGTCATTCATGTGGTTTTTGGGCGAGAATGATTTGCGGATGAGCCTCTATGATTTTGAAACAAAAGGATGTTGTGATGGGCTTGAAAGCTATGGAGTCAACCGCAACCAGGGGGCCGAGAGTACATTGGCGTACCTCATTTCTCATCTCACTGTATTGTCAGCATTCGAGGACCTTTATAAAACTGAACCACTATGAAGGCAGCGATACTCTCCCCCATTGCGTGGCGAACTCCACCACGACTCTATGGTCCATGGGAACAGGTAGCATCAAACGTTGCTGAAGGCCTTACGGAGAAAGGGGTCGACGTCACACTGTTTGCTACGGGTGATTCAATTACGAAAGGTACACTCACCTATACCTGCGACAATCCATACGCAGAAGATCGCAATATGGATGTGAAAGTAGCTGAATGCCTTCACATCAGTCATCTTTTTGAAAGAGCGGCAGAGTTTGACATCATCCACAACCATTATGATTTTTTACCGCTAACCTACTCAAGGCTGGTGAACACGCCAATGTTGACCACCATTCATGGATTCTCATCACCCCTGATTGTTCCGGTCTACGAAAAGTACAATGATACCAACCATTACGTTTCAATCAGCAATGCAAACCGTCATCCGAATCTCCGGTATGCAACAACCATCTACAACGGCATTGATACAGCTGCATTCAACTTTGTTGAACAGCCGGATGACTATCTTATTTTTTTTGGAAGAATACATCCTGAGAAAGGTGCCCGCGAAGCAATTGAGGTGGCCAGGCGTTGTGGTAAAAGGTTGATCATTGCAGGCCTGATACAAGATGAAAATTATTACAACGATCACGTACATGCCGCTATCGACAATAAAAATGTAACCTATGTTGGCAATTGCGGTCCGGAACAAAGAAATCAATTGTTGGGAAACGCGCTTGCATTGTTGCACCTGATTTCATTTGATGAACCTTTTGGTCTGAGCGTGGTAGAAGCGATGTGTTGCGGCACACCGGTAATTGCTTTCAACAGAGGAGCGATGCACGAAGTGATAAGGAATAATCATACGGGATTCGTTGTTGACACTATCGACGAAGCAGAAGCGGCGGTTTATCAACTACCAACACTCAATCGCTGGCATTGCCGACAATGGTCCCTTGAAATGTTTTCGAAAGAGAAAATGGCCGATGAATATTTCAAATTATATAAGCAGATACTTAATTGCTGATTTTTTTTAAGTTGTTGTTTTTAATGCCGCAAGCAGTTCCGGAAGAGAGACTGTAGCATAAGTTGAAGCATAATCCGACATAGCATAAGGAATAAACAGATGGTCATTGTGAATCATCGCTCCACAGGAATATACAACATTTGGTACATACCCTTCCCTTTCAGTCTCATTGGGAATGATCAATGGGTAAGGCAGACGGCCAATTTCAATTGTGGGATCCTGAAGGTCGAGCAGTGTAATTCCTAATGCATACTCCCTGACCGGGCCAACCCCGTGTGTAACAACGAGCCATCCTTCCGGCGTTTCAATGGGCGAACCACAATTGCCAATCTGTACAAACTCCCATGGATACTTCGGCGTTTGTAAAAGAGACGCCTGTCGCCAGATATTGATGTTGTCAGAAAATGCGATGTAATTGTTTACCCCATCAATACGGCAAAGCATTGCGTATTGCCCGTTTATCTTTCTTGGAAACAGGGCCATCCCTTTGTTCTGTGCTACTTCGCCATGAACAGGCATTACTTTGAAATGGTAGAAGTCTTTTGTAAAAAGGATCTTTGGCAGAATTGTTACTCCGTCATAAGCGGTATACGTGGCATAATAAACTATTTCGCCTTCCTCACTGGTAAAACGAACAAAACGTGCATCTTCAATACCCTTTATTTCCGCGTCTGCAATCGGGAAGATCACCCTTTCAGAAATAGCTGTATCAACTGAGAAATCCATTTCGTAATGAGAAGAGGCCAGCCACATGATCTCATTCAAAAATACCGTGCTTTGAACATCTCCCGGCACATCTTTTCTCGTTTCTTCCACATAACGCTTCAGTTCCTCGTAGGTAAATGTAGTCGTTAGTTTTTTCATGATAACAGTGTACGCCTTGCTTCCGCCTGCATGCATCTCCTTCAGTTTACTTTCAAACGAGCTCTTATGATACACATGGTTCTTTACATGCTTGGGAGCTTCCAGCATCTTGCCGGGTGGTGCAAGAGATATATCGTTGTTTGCATCGATGATCCCGGATCGAAAGACTACCGATGAAATGTGACCTTCACCTGTAGCCCTGAAGCTAATGATGACCCTTTTCTCATTTACCCCCAGGTCCGACTGATCTAAATCCTGTACAATGGAGGGATTAAAGAATGCAGCAGCTTCTATTGAATACTCCATGGTGAAGTACGCACCAATTAAAAGTTTTTGAACGGTAGTGAATTTATGGTGAGCATCACTCTGCTTTTGAATGACATCCCACACTTTACCAAAGTGCTTTTCAAAAACAGCAGAAATGCTGCGATGTCTTTTGGAATAGTCCCGCAGTACTTGTACCAGCGTCTCCTGCTGCTGCTTGTCGGTAAGCGCAAGCACCCGCTCAATCAATGCAACGCTGCGTTCTGGACTAACCGATAACAATCGCGCAATCACACGACTTGAATCGGGCTTAAATAATATATTCTTTCTGACAACAGTAACCAACATAGGGGAAAATTAAATTCGTCAACCAATAGCAAGTGTAGCTCCAGGATCTGACAATCGACAATGTAGGCTTAAATAGTCACATGAAAATGAGATTCTGCTTTTGCAATAAAAAGGAGTTGTCTTGCCACCCCGTCAGACTTGAGACCCC
>JBEVNF010000037.1:0-4964 GCA_040508255.1 Flavitalea sp. | reverse complement strand
CGATCTTTACGCCCAGCGTGATTTATTATTGGTAGATTGCAGGTTTCCTATCTACCGATTAATAAACCAAGATGAGCAAGAACATTTCAACTTTACTAAAAGAACGGAAACCAAAGATCCTGGAAAGCTGGATCAACAGTCAGTTAGGGGATGCCTCTTTGCGTGAGGATCTGATGAGCAATGAAGAACTGAGAGAGCAATCCAAAGAACTTCTCGACAGTTTTGTAGATTCAATTAACGAGCAAAACCTGGATAACCCTGAAGCGGCCGAGTTTGAGCCGGTGCGGGAAATTCTGTCCGGCATTTCCATATCCCGCGCACAGCAGGGGTTTTCACCACGCGAAACCGGGATTTATGTGTTTGGTTTGAAGGATGCTGTTTTGAGTCAACTCACCGAAGTCCTGAAAAAAGACCCGGAAGTTTTACTAAGCTACCTGCTAAAACTTAACAAATTAATGGACGGTTTTGGCGTCACTACTTTTGAAACATTTATCAAAGGACGGGAAGATGTGATCCTGCGCCAGACTGATGAAATCGCGGAAATTTCAACGCCTGTAATCCAGATCTGGAAAGGCATTCTTGCACTACCAATTATTGGTACTCTTGATAGCGCCAGAACGCAGATAGTAATGGAGAGTTTGCTCGAACAGATTGTTCGCACTGAAAGTACGATTGCAATCCTGGATATTTCAGGTGTGCCTGCCGTCGACTCACTGGTAGCACAACACCTGCTTAAAACCGTTGCGGCAACAAGGTTGATGGGCGCTGAATGCATTATTAGTGGTATACGTCCTGAGATCGCCCAGACTGTTGTGCATCTTGGTATTGATCTTTCAAATATTGTAACCAAGGCTACGCTCGCAAATGCTTTAAGACATGCATTTGTGTTATTGCAACTGGAGGTGAAACGCTCGCAGAAAGAAAAATTCAACGCATAATATGGACAGGATACCTATTTTAAAAATGGGCCACTTCCTGTTGGTCACCATTCAGATCGACCTATATGATCGTCTTGCAACCAATCTGGAAGCCGACCTGGTTCAAATGGTTGATAAAACCGGTGCACGTGGCGTTTTGATTGACATCTCTGCCTTGTCTATCGTAGATTCTTTTATGGGACGGATCCTGGGAAACATCGGCAGTATGTCAAAAGTAATGGATGCTGAAACCGTGGTGGTTGGCATGCAACCCGCTGTTGCCATTACGCTGATAGAACTTGGACTTTCATTGCAGGGAGTTCATACTGCGTTGAATGTTGAAAAGGGAATGGAGCTTCTAAGAAAAAAGATCGGGCCGGTTGATGAAGAAACTGAATCCGATGAAGATAGTACTGAATAAAGACTCGATGGCTATTCAAAAGGAGCAGGACGTGGTCATGTTCCGCAACCGCGTGAAGGAATTTGCCGTGAAAATTGGTATGGGCCTGGTGAATCAGACAAAACTTATCACTGCAGCAAGTGAATTGGTACGTAACATGTTGAAATATGGTGGTGGCGGTACTGTTTTGATCGAAGCAATTTCAGAAACAAAAAACACAGGGATCCGGCTTACTTTCACTGATCAGGGTCCGGGCATCAAAGATATCGACCTTGCAATGAAAGATGGCTTTTCAACGGGAAAAAGTCTCGGCATTGGCCTGCCAGGGACCAGGCGGCTGGTAAACGAATTCACCATCGACAGCAAACCCGGAAACGGTACTCGTGTTTCAATTGTCAAATGGAAGAATGGATAGAGATTTACATGTAGTTTTCAAGGTTGAAGACAGGAGTTATTTTGCCATTATCAAAAAAGGCATTCATAATATTGCTGCAAGGGCCGGTTTCAGTGATAACAAACTGGCGGAAATAGACATTGTTGTTGCCGAACTTGTTACGAACCTGGTTAAACATGCAGGTGGCGGGCTTGTTTTTGTAAAAGCAACAGTTGATAAAGGTTGGAAAGAACTGGAATTGATCAGTATCGACAATGGTCCCGGAATTACCGACGTTCCGCGAATGTTGCAGGACGGAGTTTCTACGAAAAATACGCTTGGGCAAGGCCTTGGAGCGATAAAACGACTTTCCGATCAGTTCCAGATATATTCCGGAAAAGAACTGGGAACAATCAGCCTCATACGTATCACCGAAAATAAACCTGAATCGATGCGGGAAGGAATACCTGCTGAAATCAGGTCGATCGTGATACCAAAAACCGGTGAAACAGCCTGCGGTGACGGTTTTTTCACATCCACAATAGGAAATAAAATCAGGTTGTTTCTTGGCGACGGTCTCGGGCACGGACCCGAAGCGGAGAACGCAGTAACGAAGGCAGGAAGTGCTTTCTTAAATTCAACAGAAACAGATCCTGTTGCCCTCCTACGTGATATAGATAAAGCAGTTCGCAAAACCCGTGGCCTTGTAGGAACTATTGCTGTATTCAACACAACAGAGAAAAGTTGGTCCATCTGCGGTGTTGGTAACATTATGAGCAGGCTTACCGGTCAGTATCAATCCAGAAATCACACCCCGCACAATGGTATAATCGGATTAAATGTCCCAAACACCCTTACCGCTCAACGTTATGATCATGAGCCCGGACAGATTCTGATAATGTGCAGCGATGGTACGAAATCAAGATGGGATCTTTCCAAACTACCATCTGTGCTCCGTTATGATTATTCAATTGTGGCAGCATCTATCGTTAAGGATTTTAACCGTGGGAATGATGATACATCTGTTGTGGTGTGTAAAATAAACTATTGATCATGCATGAGATTGCAAAAATCAGACTTGACACAGAGATGGATCTTATCCTTGCTCACCGGCGATCGATGAAGCTGGCTGAGTTACTCGGACTATCACTCTCTGCTCAAACCACTTTCGCTACAGCTGTGTCTGAGGTATCCAGAAGCGCCATTGAAAGCTTTGATGGAAGCATCCTGATCCTGATGATCGATTCTGACAGAACAGAAAAATTCCTGGTTGCAAGTCTGAGAGGGCCAGCGAAAAATATGACCAGTACCAGTAAAGGGCTGGAGTATGCGAAAAAACTAGTCAGCAAATATCTTGTGTCAACCGCTGAGGATCAAACTTCACTACAGTTGTTTTTTGCGATCAGTCCGGCTACGAAGATTGATTATTTTCAGCTGGATCATTGGCGCGACCTTTTTAGAAATGAACCACCTATTTCTGCATATGATGAGCTGAAACGTAAAAATGATCAGCTCCAGGAACTTTCTGACCGTGTTCAAAAAAGTGAAGACAGGTATAAAACACTAACCAACACGTTACCGCTCATTATTTTTACTGCAGATACAAAAGGCGAGATCCTTTATGCCAATCAATGGCTTGCGACATTTACCGGAAAACCTTTCAAAGAATTGAATCTTGATAGATGGAAGGCAGTCGTACATCCCGAAGACTATGCTGCTTTTTCGATACTCCTCTATACTACAGTTGGTGTAGGTGTTCACGCACTTAAAACCCAGGCACGACTAAAAAATGTGAATGATGCAGAATATTATTGGCACCAGGTGTCATTAACACCATTTAAAAATGAATTGAACCTTGTCCAATACTGGATTGGTTATCTCGTAGATATTCATGCGCAAAAACTTGTAGAGGAAACTCTCAAAGATAACCAGGAGCTAAAGGATACGCAGGCTAAATTGCAACAGTTCCAGGATGTTCAGCAATCATATATCGATGAACTTAACCGCAGCAACCAGGAGTTGCAACAATTTGCATTTGTCGCTTCTCATGATCTTCAGGAGCCTGTACGAAAGATTCTTTATTACAGCGATTCACTGCTGAATTCAGCGCAAAGCGAGACTTCTGCAGGGCAGGTGCGGAAAATCAACCTGGCCGGAATCCGCATGCGAAGCCTGATCCAGGATCTTCTGAGGTTTTCGCAGATCAACCGTGACAATGTGAAATTCACTACAGTTGATCTTAACAGGATCCTGAAAGAAACGCTGGGTGATTTTGATGTTCTGATAAATGAGAAAAACGCCATTGTAGAAATCGATGAGCTTCCTTTATTACATAGTGACGAGGGTCTTATGCGTCAACTGTTTTCGAACATAATAGGAAACGCGTTAAAGTATTCCAGAACTGATGTGCAACCGCATGTCACAATTAGCTCCCGGATTGAAGGAAACGAAGTTGCACTGGTATTCAGTGATAATGGTATTGGGTTCGATCCGAAATATCTTGACCAGATTTTCAACCTCTTTAAAAGATTACACGATCGTAAAACCTATGACGGCACCGGCCTTGGGCTGGCTATAGCAAGAAAAGTGGTTGAACTGCATAGCGGCCGTATCTGGGCAGAAAGCGCTGAAGGGACCGGTGCAAAATTTTTTATTACATTGCCTGGAATTATCAATTGAAATAAGTTGTAAAATGGACCTGCGCAATATTTTATTGGTTGATGATGATCCCGATGACAGGATGATTATCGAAGAAGCTTTGAAACAATCAAATGGCACTGGTGATATGCTATATGCATCCAATGGGGAGAACGCATTAAAAATGCTTGAAAATCTTCCTGATCAAAAGCTACTGCCATCATTAATTGTACTGGATTTGAATATGCCGAAACTAAACGGAACACAAACCCTCCAGCGCTTGAAACAAAACGATAGATACCGGCACATTCCGGTCATCATTTATTCAACATCAGTAAATCATCTTGAAAAAGATAAATGCATGGCGCTGGGCGCGCATGATTATATTACAAAGCCAATAACCATTGCACAAAGTCTGGCAACAGCCGATCTGTTTTTAAAATTTTGTGATGCAGATCAACAGTGATTAATATTTCAAAACTGCTTTCGGTTGTAAGTCTTTACTAACATTCCGGTTCAAATGCCCTCACAATTTTTTGGGCAGAGTACTCTCACAACTGCGGATGAATCGCGCTCTTTGTCTCAGAAATTTTCGGGCCGTTCAAATCCCTGAGACCTAGCCGGTAAATGAGGCCCG
>JBEVNF010000021.1:0-11326 GCA_040508255.1 Flavitalea sp. | reverse complement strand
CATGCTTTTATTAAGATTGTTAAATTGATGTTCGGAATATCACTTTCAGACCGGCTGTTACTAAATCCTCGTGATAATAATTACTGCAACTGAAATAATACCTGTTATAACCGGTATAAAGATGCTGGCTCTTGTACCCGCAAGACCCTTGCTCTTGTTTGGCTGGATATAAACGATATCGTTTTGTTTCAGCTGAAAATAGGGAGATGTAAGCGTACTGGAGTTATTGAAATCAAGTACTGCAATCTCGGTAGTGCCATCCGGTTGCTTGCGAAGGATCCTCACATTTTTGCGGATACCGTAAACTGTCATATCTCCACTTGCACCGATTGCTTCCAGCACGTTTATAGTCTGGCCATTTACCGGTACCACGATTGGTTTGGTAACCTCACCAATTACGGTCACTTTAAAGTTGGTAAGTGTTACAGTAACAATTGCATCTTTCAGATAATCGGTAAGCTTTTCTTTTATAAGGATCCGCAGCTGCTCGGTAGTGAGACCCAGAGCTCTGACTTCCCCTAATACAGGGAGAATAATATTACCAGTAGCAGACACTCTGTATATGTTAATAAATCCGGCCGCATTGGAATTTGTACTCGGAGCACCATTCTGAGCTGATGGCATAGGCGTTACGGCTGTCAGATTAAAAAACTGACTCAATTCTGGTGAAGTACTCGAAATAGTTACCTGTACCTCATCATTCGGTTCGAGTTTTAGCGCGGTATAGGGTGCCGTTGGTACATTGCTGACACCTTTTTCCTGTGGAAGATCCTGGAAATAGGCCAGCTGCTTTGATGTTGTGCAACTTGAAAGCACAACGATTCCCAGTAAGATTGCCAGGAAACTTTTCTTCATATCAATTTTTCGCATAGTTGATTGTTCTTTACAGGGGCTTGTTATGTTGGTATATATTATAAGATGAAGGGTTTCTGTAAGGATCTCGGTAGGGAGCACAAAAAAACATCATCACAACCTTAATGTCAAGGTCAGAGATGATTATTACATTAATATTTTCAATGGAGTTTTTTGCGGCATAATGATAGCTGCACCGTGATCATTTCGTGACCCGGTGCAGCAACAATCGTGTCAGGAGCAGGCACTCTAGCTAAGTGCAAGCTTTCCTGTATTTCCTACAAATAAGTTGAGATTTTCGTGAATCACCTCGATGTTTGCATTTTCAACTTCTGCAGCCATGATGTAGCCAAGAGAAGGAAGCATGATCTTAACAGTTTTGCTCTTTATAGCAATAACATGTCCCTCTTTACTCATTAACGGTCCGCTTATCACGCGCACCATGTCATTGACGTTAACGGGGGTTCTTTCAAGAGTAATGGCAGGATAATCTCTCAGAAAATTCTGGATCATATCGATCTCACCATCACGGATCACTGCGGGCTTGCCCAGCCAGTAAACAAAACTGATAACACCGTCAGTTTTCAACAGCTGCGTATGTTCTTCTGCAGACACGCGCACAAATACATAAGAAGTGAAAAGGGGTTCAGTGATAACCTTGCGGCGGTCCGCCCATTGTCGGGTTACCCGGTTAAGAGGGCAATAATTCTCAATCTTCTTTTTTGCCAATAACTCAGACACTTTTTTCTCCCACCTCACCTTGGTATACACTGCGTACCATTTTTTGTCACTCATGGAACTCGTTTTTAGTATTTATAGAGTGATAGATTCCGTTTTCAATGGATAAATTGGATACGGCTTCGCCTGTCCCACTTACAGTGAGGATGCGACAAAGAATCGTTAGGTAAGTATAGAAATGTCTGCAGGAATTAGCTGCATGACCGACTCAGCAATTGGAGGCTGGATTTACATGGTCAAGCATGGTACTGGATTAACTTGGTCGGATCGACCTACTGAATCATAAAAGTACAATTAAAATACGAATTATTCTTCAGTTATCCTAATTTTAATTGATCAGGATCATTCCCGCTCGTTCCATCTGACATTTACGATTTTTCTACTGGAGTCATGGCTTCACATTTTCTGCTCGTCTTCAGACAAAACCTACAATTTGCACCACTGACCGCTGCCTTGACCAGGCATTTTGACCTTTCTTTCTTTTTGTGGCAACAATCCGGGCTTCCATTTGCAAATCGGATGCCATTTTCATTAACCCAATGTTGCCACTGTATTATCAATCTTAGTGCGGATTTTGGGTAAAATGCGACAAATTTAAATATTTAATAAATAAGTTATGGATTCAGAGCACACGACTGTTCTCAATTGTCATGAATCAATGTTGGGAACACTGATATTTTACAGGGCTAAAAGACTCTTTTTTTCATGTAAAATTCTATGCAAAAAAATTTTCCACATTAACAATTTTTCCGGATTCTGATCCTATCCGGGTATTATTCCATATAAAACGATTGAATACGAAATCCTCGTTTTCTACAATTTGAAATGTCTGCTTACCCAATTCATGATAATTTCTGTGGAAACCAGTCCAGGCGGTTGATTCAGGCTAACAGGTGTTAGTGTGGTCAGTGTTTTTCAATATGCTCCAAAAATGCTGCTGCTTTGGCAATATAGCCTTCCCGTTTTTCCGGAGTCATCTTGTCAAGGGTTTTGAGCAAAAGACCAAGCCGGGGATTTGATTCGAAGAATGTTCGCTGAACATGCATAAATCTCCAGAAAAGTGCGTCCCAGGTTTCCTGCCAGTCCCCTTTCGGGTAATCGCTCATCCTGGTTATATAGTTACTTCCACTAATATATGGCTTGGTGCTCATCATTCCGCCGTCACTGAACTGGCTCATGCCGTAAATATTAGGTACCATAACCCAGTCGTATGAATCGATAAACAGTTCCATAAAAAAACGGTAAACCTCATCCGGATCGAATTCACAGAGTAACATAAAGTTTCCAAGATTCATCAGGCGCTCAATATGATGACAGTAACCTGTATCAAGCACTTTACGGATAGTTGTGTCAACTGGTTCAATACCGGTAGCTCCGCGCCAGAATGCAGGCGGAATCTTTCTTTTGAAACCCCAGAAGTTTTTGGTGCGTTCTGCAGTACCCCGGTACTCATAAACTGCGCGCATAAATTCGCGCCATCCGAGAATTTGCCTGATAAATCCTTCGAGAGAATTCAACGGCACTTCGTTTTCCGAAGCATAATCCAGCGCTTCATTGATCACATCCCCTGGCATCAGCAACCCGGTATTCAACATCGGTGTAAGCACACTATGATGAAGGATATGCTGATTACTGACCATTGAATCTTCATAAGGACCAAACTCCTCAAATCTCTCCCTCAGGAAAGTCTTCAACCAGGCTTTGCTTTCCTGGTAAGTTGAAGGGTAGAGGTAATGCGTCTGCAGATTACCGTGATGCTTGCTGAAGTGTTTTTCAGTATATGCTACCGCTTCTTCGTAATGCGGATTTTCGGAATGAAAGTCGATTTTGGGAGGCTGTTTTTTCAACGGATATTTTTTCCGGTTGTCGGCATCAAAGCTCCATTTACCGCCGATCGGCTTGCCATCTTCCTCAAGAAGTATTTTCCTCGACTTGCGCTGATGTGTATAGAAATCAGCCATGAAAAAAGTCTTCCTGTTACCGAAATATGCTTCCAGCTCAGTTTTGGAATTGATGAAAAGCTGCTGAGGGTGCATAGTCGCGGAAAGGCCGTGTTTTTTACATGAGGTTCTTATCCTTTTTTCAAGCCAGTTATCAGTAGGATCAATAAAGTTGAAATGATCAATGTTCTGTTTCTTTAACTCAGGAATAAATTTCCTGATATCACAGTAATCTTCGATCGCATCGATATAAATGACCTTTTTGTTGTTTGATCCGAGGTAGGATGCATACCATTTCATGGTTGCTCTGTGGTAGGCTATCTTCTGTTTATGAAAAGAATACTGATGGAAAAATAACCATTCTTCAATCAGGTAGAATGTATCACATTGTTTGATCAGCGGACTATGTTCAAATAATTGATGAGGGAAGATCAGAGCGATATTGGCCATGCGGTAAGCGCAGCAATAATTATTCCCCGCCTTCTGTTTGTCGTCAATGTGTAAACGCCAACCTGATCCTATTCACCAACCCATGTCCGGAACTCACTTACTTTATCGCGGCTCACAAACACATCAGTCTTGAAAGCCGGTGTGAGCAACACTTTCAGACGGTTGCGATCCTGTACCTGTATCATCTCAATGCATTTGTATGATACGATAAATGATCTGCTGATACGGAAATAATCTGTTTCAGGAAGTTGCGTTACCAGCCACTCCATAGAGTAATTAATAGCGAATCTTTGTCCCTCCCGGGTTGCGAGGAAATTAAGACGGTTATCTGAATAAAAATATGCGATCTCGTCGAGTGAAATGGGATGCATCTTTGAAGCAGTTCTTACAAGAAATCTTTCTTTTTTTGAGGGCGAATCGGCGGCTACCAGTTTCATTGTTACACTTTTGGAATTTGAGATTTTTTTCATCGGCCGGTAGCTGGTTATGAATATCAAAATTATGGTCCGGCAATGATTCCGCGGCTCACATATGAATGTGATTCGAGATCAGGAAAGCTTTGCAAACCGGCGTTGAGTTTTTGCTAACTTCGCTATCAGTGCTCATCAACTTCAGACTTATATCGGCAATACTCTTTATTTCCACACTCACCGGACTGTCGTCTGCATTGTTTCTCTGGCTGCTCGATTTTGCAACTATCACACGATTGAATCATCCCTGGTTAATGTATCTGTTACCGGTTGCAGGATTTTTTATCTGGTGGTTGTTTAAGAAAGCGGGTAGCTATGGCCGTTATGCCGAACGCGCTGATGCCAGGGAATATCAACTTGCACGGGGTAATGATCTGGTGATAGACGAGGTTCATGCTCCGGCTGATCTTGTTCCTTTCAGGCTGGCACCTTTGATATTGATCACAACGATCATCACACATCTTTTTGGTGGATCTGCCGGTAGGGAGGGCACTGCATTGCAAATGGGCGGCGGCATTGCGGCTGGAATTATGCGTTTTTTCAAAAGCCTTTCGCCTCATAGGAAAGTTTTGCTGCTGTGTGGACTTGCCGCCGGTTTTGGCTCAGTGTTCGGCACTCCGCTTGCCGGCGGATTGTTTGCAACAGAGGTCATCACCCGAAGAAAGATCGAATGGCAATCTCTGCTGCCTTGTCTTCTGGCTGCATTTGCAGGTGACTTTGCCTGCCACATAACCGGTGTTCATCATACTTTATATGAAGTAAAATTCAAACCGTTTTTTGCAGGGGCAATAAGCGAAATGAATGCAGACAGATTTTTTACAGATGGCTCAGTACTATTGAACGTGATCCTTGGCGGAGCGCTAGCGGGTCTTGCTGCCAGACTGTTTATTACAATACTTGAACGCATAAAGTCTACGCTGAACAACATGAAAATTCCGGGTTCTCTGTCTCCGGTTCTTGGTGGGTTACTTGTGTTGCTGATGACCGGCCTGCTCGGCACCACTGATTATCTTGGCTTGGGTGTGAGTAATCCGGATCCTAATGCTATTACGATTCTCTCTTCTTTTCACAAAGGAGGTGCAACAGATCTCAGTTGGTTCTGGAAGCTCTTGCTTACTGCAATTACGCTGGGCTTTGGTTTCAGGGGAGGAGAGGTGACGCCGTTGTTTTTTATCGGGGCAACACTTGGTAATGTGGTTGCTTTTTATTCCGGTGCTCCAGTTGATCTGCTTGCAGCGGTTTGTTTTATCGCGGTGTTTGCAGGCGCTACCAAAACCCCTGTTGCCTGCACGGTTATGGGCATTGAATTGTTCGGAACAGGCAATATTGTATTTTTCGCAACGGGATGTGTAATGGCATATTTGTTAAGCGGACACCAATCGATTTATAAATCGCAGCGACAGGAGATCTGAGGTTTAAAAAGCACATCTCGAAAGAGAAGGATTCTCAAAGCTCAGGGAGCTGGCTGAATAGTTGCCCGACGAAATCCTTATATTTATCATATGACAAAAAGAAGAGAATTCATCAAACAAACCCTCAAGGGTAGTGCCGGTGTGATCATCGGCGGCATGGGCTTTTCTGCAAAATCCTATGCAGGTATTATTGGTTCAAATGAACGTATAAATGTTGCTGTTATCGGTGTGCGCGGCCAGGGCGGAACACATATCAGCAACTGGTGCAAACTGAAAGATAACAGGAATGTATACCTGAAAACGCTTTGTGATGTTGATGAAGGCGAATGGGCGAAAGCAGCAAAATCTGTAGTAGATCAGAGTGGTATCACTCCAACAACAGAATGGGATATGCACAAGGTTTTCGCGGATAAGGATATTCATGCAGTTTCATTCGCAGTGCCTAATCATTGGCATGCACTGGGAACTATTCTTGCAAGCCAGGCCGGTAAACACGTTTATGTTGAAAAGCCTGCGAGCCATAATATTTTCGAAGGAAGAAAAATGATCGAAGCAGCCAGGAAATACAATGTAAGAGTACAGGTTGGATTTCAGAATCGTTCGATAGCCAATGTAAGAGAAGCGATGAAGTTTTTACATGAAGGTGGGATCGGCGATGTTTATATGGCGAGGGGCCTTTGCTATAAACCACGCGCATCCTTTGGAATTGCTCCCGATAGCGAGCCACCTGCGGGATTACATTATGATCGCTGGGTAGGACCCGCAGCCTGGCAACCCTACAATATCAAAAAGACCCACTATAACTGGCATTGGTTCTGGAATACCGGTAATGGTGACACCGGCAACCAGGGGCCGCACCAGTTTGATATAGCGCGATGGGGATTGAATAAAAATGAGCATCCTGTTTCAGTGATGTCCATGGGTGGAATTTATGGGATCACTCCTGCTGAATGCGCGCAGGAAACACCAAACACCCAGACTTCGGTATTTAAATACAAGGACGGCAAAGTGCTCGAATTTGAAACCCGTGGCAGATATACCAATGCTGAATCCGGAATCGGCATCCGCATAGGTAATGTATTTTATGGCACTGATGGATATCTTGAACTTGATGGAGGCAACTGGAAAGCTTTCAGGAAAGATGAAAAGGAACCATTTGCCACTTCGAAAAATGAAGGCGCAAAATCAAACGATCCTACCTTCCTCGCGCCTCCGGGAGGCACTGATCATTATGCCAATTTTATTGATGCTATCCGCGATGGAAAAAATGAAACATTGCACTGTGATATCAATGAAGGTTTTCATTCGTCCGCATTGCCATTACTTGCAAATATCTCTTACAGACTTGGCCGCGGCCTGAACTGGAACGGCACTGCCGAAAAGTTTATCAAGGATCCTGCAGCGGACGCAATGCTCACACGACAATATCGTAAGGGCTATGTTGTGAGCTAATAATAATGATATTTTTTGCCGGAGATAAAAATTATCCGATACCAGGTACTTTTTATCTCCGGAAATTGCCTGTGTACCTCAAAATTCCCCCTATTTCAGATCGGAACTCCTTTTCTTCTCCTCCAGACCCCCTTTTTAGGCATTATCCCTGGGGAAGCGACCCTTAGACGCTTACGAGTACGCTATTTAGTGCTAAGTAAATTGCCTTATCGCCCCCAAGTAGTCCTTGTTAATTTGTAAACAGAGCAGCCAAAATCCTTGTGCAGGCTGCATTTCCGTCGGATATTTGTATTGTCAAAGCGAGGGATGGCAGCCACCAAGCGAGACGAATCCAAATCCTGAGAAAACCGAAAACCAAACCTAAGAAAACCCGATCCAAACCTAAGAAAACCGTCCAGATCCAAAACCCTATCCTAAGAAAACAAATCCGTAACCCTAACAAACACAAACCTTTAAAACAACCAACACCGAACACCGTAGAAAACTAACTGCCAAACCCTTTAATCCTTAGAAAAACTAATCCAAATCCTATCGATCCCGTGTTACGCGGGAATGAAAACCAAACCAAAATCCAATCCCGCACATGCGGGGTCCTAAACCCAACCCGTTTCTAACCGTACCTTTTGAAGATGTAGAAATCCATCTTAAGAAAACCCACAACCATGTGGGCTTTTTTTTTGCCCCACAGTGAATCCGCAACTCATGCCGGTTGTGCAATCCAAAACAAACACTCGTTAGCTTTCAGAAGCGTTAAATCCCTCAATATTCCGGCTCATGATTTTTTTTATACCGCTCCTATTCTTATATTTGTATTTGTCTATTCACTTGGTAGAGTAAACAGTTTGGTATTATGATCACTCCCCGTTCACGTATAAAGGCCGGACCAGGCAACATGTGCTGTTGTTGCTGTTGATCAATCGTAAGCGATTGCAACCAATATTTCCTGATCTTTCATTAACAGTAACATGATTCAGACCACAGCCGCAGAGCACACAGACATCGACACACTGATAGAACAAATACAAGGACTTTCAATAAAAGATTCGCTGGCATTTTTTGCAGCTAAGTTTCCGGGAAAGGTTACTTTCTCCTCAAGCTTCAGTTATGAAGATCAGCTGATCACACATGAAATCCTTGAGCATAAAGTACCAGTGAGCATTTTTACCCTGGATACCGGTCGCATGTTCCCTGAAACTTATTCAACCTGGAACAATACCCGTGAGAAATACAATGCTACTATCAGGGCGTATTATCCCGATGCGGAACAATTGCAAAACTTTGTTGAGCAGAAGGGCCCCAACTCATTTTATGAGTCAGTAGAAAATCGCAAGTCATGTTGTTATATCCGCAAGGTAGAGCCGCTTAAACGTGCGCTGGCCGGTAACAGGGTATGGGTGACAGGGTTGCGTGCTGAGCATTCTGCAGTAAGAGGTGATCTGAAACCCATAGAATGGGATGAAGGCAACCAGGTCATCAAATTTCATCCGATCCTGAACTGGAGCACAGAAGAAGTAAAACAATACATTGATCAGAATAACATTCCTTACAACCCGCTTCATGACAGGGGATTTGTAAGTATTGGATGTGCACCATGTACAAGAGCTATCCGCCCTGGTGAAGATTTTCGCGCCGGAAGATGGTGGTGGGAAGACAGCAGCAAAAAAGAATGCGGACTTCATGAGGTAGCAAAAAACTAATTCGAAAAAGAGGACTATAACATAGAATATGAGTAATTACAGACTAGATTATCTTGACCAGCTTGAATCAGAAGCGATCCATGTGTTTCGCGAAGTTGCCGGCCAGTTTGAAAAACCG
Source organism: Flavitalea sp. (assembly GCA_040508255.1). GTDB lineage: Bacteria > Bacteroidota > Bacteroidia > Chitinophagales > Chitinophagaceae > DATHKG01. The sequence goes on along the minus strand of JBEVNF010000021.1, from coordinate 2,197 downwards.
GCCCTGCTGTTTTCTGGCGGTAAAGACTCGATTACACTGGTTCATCTTGCATTAAAAGCTTTCAGACCAGGTAAATTCCCTTTCCCGCTTGTGCATATCGACACGGGCCATAACTTTCCGGAAGCCTTAGCCTATCGTGATCAGCTTGCTGAACAGATCGGTGAAAAACTTATCGTTAGAAATGTAGAAGATACCATCCGTGAAAAAGGTCTGGCGGAACCTAAAGGAAAATTTGCGAGCCGTAATGCTCTGCAAACTTTTACACTGCTTGATACCATTGAAGAATTCAAGTTTGATGCCTGTATTGGTGGTGCAAGACGTGACGAAGAAAAGGCCCGCGCCAAGGAAAGAATTTTCTCTGTTCGTGACGAGTTTGGACAATGGAACCCAAAACTTCAGCGCCCTGAGCTATGGAACATCTATAATGGTCGTATCCACAAAGGTGAGAACGTCCGTGTGTTCCCGATCAGTAACTGGACAGAACTTGATATCTGGAACTATATTCGTCGTGAAAAGATTGAACTTCCTTCAATTTACTTTTCACATGACCGTGAAGTACTTGAACACGAAGGTCAGCTTGTTGCAACCTCCGAGTTCATCAGGTTAGATCCGACTGATAAAGTGTCTACCCGCAGGGTACGATACCGTACTGTTGGTGATATGACCTGTACTGCTGCAGTGGAGTCAACTGCATCAAATCTTGATGATATTATCACAGAGATCATTGCTACCAAAACAAGTGAGCGTGGTGAAACAAGAATTGATGACCGCGTTTCTGAAGCAGCAATGGAAGACAGGAAAAAGAACGGATACTTCTAAACAAAACGAAAAATGGATTTATTAAGATTTATAACTGCCGGTAGTGTTGATGATGGTAAGAGTACGCTTATCGGAAGATTGTTGTATGACAGCAAATCGATCCTTATCGATCAGCTTGAAGCAATCGGCAAACAATCAAAGAACAAACAGAATGGTGAACTTGATCTCGCACTGCTGACCGATGGTCTTCGCGCAGAAAGGGAGCAGGGTATCACTATCGATGTTGCCTATAAATATTTCTCAACGCCAAACCGCAAGTTCATTATCGCGGATGCACCGGGTCATATTCAGTACACGCGTAACATGGTTACGGGTGCATCTAATTCTGATCTTGCGATCATTCTTGTAGATGCCCGCAACGGTGTTGTTGAACAAACCCGCAGACATTCGATCATAGCATCATTGCTCAATATTCCACACGTGATCGTAGCGATCAACAAAATGGATCTTGTGCAGTATTCAGAAGATGTTTACAACAACATCACGATCGATTATGCAAAGGTTGCCAGGAGCCTTGGACTTGAAGACATCACATATATTCCGATCAGTGCCCTGAATGGTGATAATATTGTTGACAAATCCACCAGCATGCCATGGTATGAAGGCGGGTCTTTATTAAGTGTGCTTGAGCATGTAAATGTTGAAAAGGATGTTGATCTTTCTCATCCGCGTTTTCCCGTACAATATGTGATCAGGCCACAGGTTGAACATCTTCATGACTACCGTGGCTATGCCGGGAAGATCATCAGTGGTGTTTATCGCAAAGGTGATGTGGTAAGTATTGAGCCATCGGGATCAACCTCAAAGGTGAAGGCTGTTGAAGTTGGTGGAATAGAGGTGGAAGAAGCATTTGCACCACAGAGCGTTGTTTTGCACCTCGAAGATGATATAGATATCAGTCGCGGTGATGTAATAGTAGGTGTTGGTTCGAATCCCGAAATATCACAGGATCTTGAAGTATTTCTTTGCTGGATGGATTCCAAGCCGCTTTTGCCAGGCAATAAATACCTGTTACAGATCAACAGTAAAGTTGTAAAAGCTGTGGTAAAAGAGATCAATTATAAGCTTGATGTAAATACACTCGAAAAGATCGAAGGTGTTGAAAAAGCGGGATTGAATGATATTATCAGTGCGAGAATAAGAACTGCTTCACCTGTTGCTTATGATTCATATAAGAGTCTCCGTGCAAATGGTGGTGCAATACTAATAGATGAAACAAGTAATGTAACAGTTGGTGCATGTATGATCAACTAACTGCGCAGGCTTTGATCAGCAAACACTAACCAGATTTTTCATGATATAATACCCGTTCTATGTCAGCAGAAAATTTTCTTCAAAAGTTATACAGCCAGAAACAGAAAGCATTTGCGGCTTTCCC
>JBEVNF010000008.1:0-5022 GCA_040508255.1 Flavitalea sp. | reverse complement strand
CGGCTTCAGTGCGGGCACCGATCACATCATCCATCAGCGCTTTTTTACCCTGCGGTTCGTGGCCGTTTTTTGTTATAACTCTTACAAAAAGATTTACTATCTGTTCAACAGGCGAAGGAGTGATACTCATAGCGTTTTTATTGAGAGTGGAATTATTGATGTAGTTCAACGGCTGTGCGTTCGTTATACATTTTCCAGAACAGGTTGGCCAATACAAGAGGAGAATGTGTCTTGCTTTCAGGATCAATGAGACCTGCAATGGTCAGCAAGCCAACATAAATACCATCGTCTTTTAAACGGTCATGTAGCTGGTAGGCAAGACTACGGATCCCGGCTTTGCCAATAGAAAGAGAACCATAAGCTGCCATAGGATTGACTGCGAGCCCGCCGCCAGATAGCAGGTATGCGCCATGTTTATGTTTCAGGCCCTGGTAAGTGAGCTGAATTGTTGAGAGTGCACCAGCAACATTGATATGAAATTCCCGTGTCAGATCATCTGGTTCCTCTTTCATGATATCTCTTTCCTTGATAACTGCTACATTATACAGGACCACATCAAATGCTGAAGATGCTGATAAAAAATCAATCGCCTTTTTAAGCTCATCCTTGCTTGCTGCATCTGCATTATACCCTGATGAACTGATACCTTTTTCCGATAATTGCCGTTTCAGTACTTCGAGGTTTGACTTATTTCTGCTTATAAGATTAATGCCGAAACCCTCGCCGGCAAACTTCTCAGCCACACTATAACTTAGTCCGGGTCCGGCTCCGACAATTAATATTGATTTGTTCATGCCTTTATAGATTGGATTATTTTTTTATCAATTCTGAAAGTTCAACCATGTTACCCCAGGGATCAGAGATGAATGCAAGTTTGCGTGTTATGGCTTCCAGGTAAAAAGGTTCACCGATAATTTTTACACCACGCTTTTTCAGTTCGGCCAGTGTTTTGTCAAGGTTTACAACATCAAGACAAACGTGATGAAAGCCGCCTTCTTTAAGGCTTTCTCCGAGATCATCATACACCTTTTTTGCAGACTGCTGTCCTTCAGCCAATACTTCCACCCAAAAACTATTGGTATTGGGTGGTGCGAGATATGCCAGCTTTTCATCACCGTATGGCCACTCATGTAAAACACGGAAATCAAGTTTTTCGGTCCACCATTTTATGGCTGCGTGGTAGTCCGGTACACGGATGCCAACGTGACCACCGTGAATATCGGCAAGGTTGCTTTTGGGATTCAGCGCAGGCATTTTAAACCCGGTTGCAGATGATTTCGTTTGCGCGGCTAAGTTGCCTACAAAAGCAGAGTGGAGGGCAATGGATAGTATTAGAATTTTTGCGACATTTTTCATAAATAATCAGGTATTAGTTTACCTAACAAAATTGATCTGAACCACTTCCTTGATAATTCTTAATTTCAAAGCATTCATTATGATTTTCAAAGAAGAACAAAGGATAGTTTTAATCACAGGAACATCTCATGTAGGGAAGACCACCTGCGCGGTTACTTTGAGCGAGAAAACCGGGTTCAAGGTGATCTCAACAGATACTTTGGCCCGTCATCCGGGTCGGCCATCGGATAGTGTTCCGTCTTTTATCATTGAGTACTACAACAATTTGTCAGACGACACAATACATTGGTTTTTGAAAGTGCATCATGAAAATATGCGTGCAGTGATCCAGGAAACGATACAGCGATACATTAAAACTGATCAGCCTCTGGTACTGGAGGGCGCGGCACTTCGCCCGGAGTATTTCGCAGACTGGAATATCGACCCCGCAAATGCATACTGTCTGTATGCCGAACCTGCAATTTTAATTGGGCGTATTAAGGCGAGTACTGATTACAACAAAGGAGCACAGCCGTTGAGAATAGCGATTGATAAGTTTATTGAACGCTCCCTGCGTGAAAATGAGTTGCTTGCAGAATCTGCTGAAAAAAACGGAGTAGCGGTGGTAGTTGTAAATGATTTTGAAAAGATCAGCCATCTTGCCACAAACCTTGCAAACAACAACTATACCAGATGATAGTGCCCGTTACGCGAACAAAATCACTTCAATAACAGTTTTATCTCTGTAACTATTAAACCCAAAAGGAGGGTAATGAAAAATATAGGATTTTTATCATTCGGACACTGGGCAAACCATCCGGCTTATTCAACAAGAACAGCTTCTGATACCATCCTGCAGTCAATCGACCTTGCGGTGGCGGCAGAAGAACTTGGTCTTGATGGTGCCTATTTCCGCGTGCACCATTTCGCTCAGCAACTGGCTTCACCATTTCCGTTACTTGCCGCAGCAGGTGCGAAAACAAGCAAGATTGAGCTTGGTACGGGTGTGATCGATATGCGCTATGAGAATCCGCTATATATGGTGGAGGACGCAGGCGCAGCCGATATTATCTCGCGTGGCCGATTACAACTTGGTATCAGCAGAGGATCGCCGGAACAGGTTATTGAGGGATGGCGCTATTTCGGATATGCACCTAAGCCAGGTGAAACAGATGCCGATATGGGTCGTAACAAAGCACTTGAGTTTCTTGACAAACTGAAAGGTGTTGGATTTGCTGAGCCAAATCCATACCCGATGTTTCCAAATCCTCCGGGCCTTCTTCGTCTTGAACCTTTTTCAGAAGGCTTGCGCGAAAGGATCTGGTGGGGAGCCGCATCCAATGCTACAGCCATCTGGGCAGCAGAAAATGGTATGCATCTGCAAAGTTCAACTTTGAAGTTTGATGAAAGCGGAAAGCCGTTTCATATACAACAGGCTGAACAGATCAGGTTGTATAAAGATGCATGGAAGAAAGCAGGACATACACGCGAACCACGTGTATCAGTGAGTCGTTCCATCTTCGCATTGATGAATGATACAGACAGAATGTATTTTGGTCGTGACAGAAACAGTACTGATCAGATAGGAAATATCGAATCAAACAGGCAGGCTGTATTCGGAAGAAGCTACGCAGGTGAACCTGATCAACTGATCAAAGAACTTGAAAAAGATGAGGCGATAAAAGAAGCAGATACTGTTTTGTTAACGATCCCGAATACACTGGGTGTTGATTACAATGTGCATGTGCTTTCATCAATCATCAAACATGTGGCACCCGGACTGGGATGGCGATAGACATGAGCAGACTTCGTTACAAAACAAAAATCGTTATAATAGGTGCCGGGCAGGCCGGGCTATCGGCTGCCTACCATCTTAAAAAACTTGGACAGGAAATCGGCAGGGACTTCATCATTCTTGATGAAGCTCCCCGCCCCGGTGGTGCCTGGCAATTTCGCTGGCCATCACTTACATTGAGTACGGTGAACAGGATCCATGATCTTCCCGGGATGTCGTTTCAGGAAACCCTCAGCGATGATGCAAAAGAAGTAATGGCAAGTGTTGCTGTTCCACATTACTATGAGCTTTATGAAAAGAAGTTTGATCTGAACGTTTATCGTCCCGCAAAAGTCGAAAGGGTTTACCGGCACGATGAAAGATTTTATATTGATACAAAAGATGCATTGTTTTCTTCACCCGGTATTATCAGTGCAACCGGCACCTGGACGAATCCTAATCTTCCCGAATATCCGGGCTCATCACTTTTCAAAGGAGAACAACTTCATACAAAAAATTTCAAAACACCTGAATACTTTAGAGGTAAACATGTGATCGTAGTAGGTGGCGGTATCTCAGCGATACAATTGCTGGATCAGATCTCAAAGGTTACCACTACAACCTGGGTTACAAGAAGACCTCCTGCATTCAGGGAAGGACCATTCGATGATGCAGCCGGACACAAAGCAGTTGCAATGGTGGAAGAAAGAGTAAGAAAAGGATTGCTTCCTGAATCAGTTGTGTCGGTAACGGGGCTCCCGGTTACAGCGGCGATAGAAGATATGAAGCAAAGAGGTGTTCTAAAACGCTTACCTATGTTTTCTGAGATTACTGCTGATGGTGTTAAATGGGAAGATGGCAACCAGATCAAAGCAGATGTCATTCTTTGGAACACAGGCTTTAAATGGTCGCTTGCGCACCTTGAAGAAGTGTTACCAAGGGAAGAAGGTGGCGGTGTGATCATGTCTGGCAGACTTGCAACTATGGTGGAGAAAGAACCGCGTATTCATCTGGTTGGTTATGGTCCTTCAGCTTCAACTATCGGCGCCAACCGCGCCGGCGGTGCTGCCGCTCGTGAGCTGTTGGATACTCTTAAAAATTTCTCTGTATAACAGGAAGTTTTTTCAAAACATTTCCGAGTTCGATGAGATCTTTTATCTGCAGGTCAGGATCATTGGAAAGTGAATAAAGCATCTGTCTTTCCTGTTTTTTATATGCGGTTAACATTCCTGCATTATCTGCACCCGCCACATCCCAGCCATGTGATGTTACCACCAGCACATCCGAAGGTTCAACCTTTAGTTCTTTTGCTGCCCACTCATAAACTTCTTTAGCTGGCTTGTACTTCCCGATCTTCTCTGCAGTAAGAAGTCTTTCAAAGTAAGATATCAATCCGGTAGTTTCCATTCTTTCCCTCACGGTGTCTTCCGGAATATTTGTAAGTGCCACAATTCTCAATCCAAGATCGTAAAGCGCAGATAAGCCCTCCTGTACATCTTCATGAACCGGAAGATAACGGAGTGCTGTAAGCGTGTTCTCCACGTCATCATCCGTTACTTTTTCATGTAAACGATGACCGGACATTTTCAACGTGGAAGATGCGATTGTATTAAAGTCGTGAAAGGAGTCTGTAGCATTCGAAAGAAAACAATATTGCAATAAGAGTTCAAACCAGATAGTATAGCCAAGTTTATTGTTCAGGATCTTGTTGACCTTCTTTGCAACGGGTGACATGTCAAGAAGGGTTTCATAAACATCGAGAAGAACAACTATCGGCCTGGTTACTATGTTTTGCATTAAAATCTTTTGATTGGTCCTATGGCAGGCTGGTAATGATTATTCAAAAACTATTCCGATTATAAATTTACGCATATCGGATTCGGGTAATTAAAAAAGTAAAACCGGAGCCAACA
>JBEVNF010000534.1:0-8408 GCA_040508255.1 Flavitalea sp. | reverse complement strand
CGAAACCATCACCACAGATGAAGAAACAGTGGATGGAAGCGCAGCCAGAAAAAAAACACCGAGCCATAACGAATCATATTCAGTGTTTATAAAAATCCATTTTGTGGAAAGAACAAGCAGCGGAAAAAGTAAGAAGGTGGAAAGATGAACGATGGTATGCAACTTCCAGTGACTAAGCCCTGCCTTCAACTTAACCGGATCGAGCCGGAGACCATAGAAGAAGAAGATCAGTGAAACTCCATAACCGGCAATCTGCGAAAGCGAAATGCCGTTCCATTCGTTAGCGCCCTGTGGAATCAGCCACCCCAGGAATATCATTCCAAGCAAAGCGATGATGAAGCCATCCAGACCTACTTTTTTTAATAAAGAGAAAATACCTGGCTGCTTCATCATCATCAGAATTTTATTATGCGGCTAATTGTTGCTGTTTCTTTTTTACCGTTGACTGGTATGCCCAATAGAATATGATCGGGAAAACAAACAGTTTAAATAATGTATCTGTGATCAATCCACCGATCACCACACGGGCAAGAGGTCGTGCTGTTTCAGATCCGATCCCCATACTGGTTGCTGCAGGCAATAAACCAATTGCTGCCATCAATGCTGTCATCAACACCGGTCTTACACGTGCCGTAACACCATTCCTGATCGCAGTTACAAGATCAGGCTTATGTACAATCTCCATCTCCCGCATATTCGATTTGAACTGCGACACAAGGATCACTCCGTTCTGAATACAAATCCCAAACAGAGCGATAAACCCGATACCCGCGGAGATACTGAAATTCACGCCCGTCAAAAGCATGGCAAAGATACCACCAATGATCGCAAAAAGTACAGTATGAAGAACAAGTAATGAGTCTTTAATGTTGCCAAACAGTACAAACAGGATAAAGAATATGATGAGTAAACTCACAGGGATTACATGCATAAGCCTTGCCGAAGCACGCTGCTGGTTTTCAAAGTCTCCAGACCATTCAAGGGAATAGCCTGCAGGAATAGAAACCGACGCATCTACCTTTTGCTGAGCTTCTGCGATTGTGCTACCCATGTCCCTTCCACGTACCGAAAACTTGATCGCACCATAACGCATATGTTTATCACGATAGATAATGCTCGGTCCTGTTGTTCTGTCAATGGTTGCAATTTCCTTGATCGGGATTTTTGTACCACGTAACGAAGGCACCAGCAGATTACCTATTTCCTTATCACTTTGTCTGAAATCCTCGGGGTACCTGATACGCAGATCAAACACCTTTTCACCTTCATAAATATTTGTTGCAGCCTTACCTCCAATGGCCATTTCAATCACTGCATTAGCATCTTCAGCTGTAACACCATACAATGCCATCTTCTGCTGATTCAGATTGATCCGAAGTTCCGGCTGACCAAGATTATGAAGGATCGCAAGATCAGTGATGCCTTCTACATTCTTTAGAATATTGTAAATGGAATCTTCCTTGTTTTCAACCAGCTTGTAATCATCACCAAAAAGCTTCACTACAAGAGAACCTTTTACCCCTGAAACAGCCTCCTCTACATTATCCATGATCGGCTGCGAGAAGTTCAGATTGATACCAGGGATCACCTCGAGCTTCTCATTCATCTTTTCGATAAGTTGCTCTTTGGTAAGCCTGGATTTCCATTGCTTGATGGGATAGATATCGATGTGACACTCCACATTATAAAAACCCGTTGCATCAGTTCCATCATTTGGTCTTCCGGTTTGTGACATCACCTGTTTCACTTCGGGGAAAGATTTGAAGATCTTTCGCATTTCACCGGCCACTTTCACAGACTGATCCAGTGATGTGGAAAGCGGACCGGTGGCGCGAACGTAAATGGAACCTTCATTCAACTGAGGAAGAAATTCTGTTCCAAGAAACGAGAAGCAAAACAGACCCACAACCAGGGCGCCAATGGCGATCGGGAAGCTCAGATATTTTCTTTTGAATGATGCGTTAAACACACGAAGCACATTTCGTGTGAGCCATTCAAGGAATATGTTATGTTTTTCTTTTACATTTTTTCTCAGGAGAATACTTGCCATTACAGGCACCAGTGTAAACGTAAGTATCAACGCACCCAGCAATGCAAACCCAAGTGTCCATGCAAGTGGGGAGAACATCTTACCTTCTACTTTTTCAAAAGTGAAGATCGGCAGCAGACCAGCTATAATGATAAGTTTTGCAAAGAAGATCCCTTTACCATTTTCAAGACAGGCTCTTTTGATCATACCAAGCTTACTCAGCTTATTGAACCTTTCCATGCCCACTTCATGAGCCTTCTTGTCCATCACCACAAAGATCCCCTCCACGATCACTACCGCTCCATCGATGATAATCCCAAAATCGACCGCTCCCATCGATAATAGGTTTGCGGACAATCCTTTCAATTTTAAACATACAAATGCAAACAGCAATGCAAGCGGGATCACAATCGATACGATCACCGTTGTTCTCCAGTCTGCCATAAACAGGAATACGATCACCGTTACAAAGATGATACCTTCCATCATGTTGTGCAGTACGGTACCGGTTGCAAAATCCACAAGATCCTGGCGGTTATAGAAAGGAACGATCTTTACATCTTTTGGAAGAATCCGGTTGTTCAGTTCATCAATCTTCACCTGCAGATCAGCAATCACATTTGAAGCATTTTCACCCTTGCGCATTACCACGATACCCTCAACAACATCGGGATCGCTGTCGCGTCCAACCTGCCCCAATCGTGGCAATGACGCAACGGTTACTTCAGCAACATTCTTCACAAGCACCGGTGTACCATCAACATTGTTGATGATCACATTTCCGATCTCGCCGATGTCGTTGAGAATACCAATACCACGAACCACATAAGCCTGTCCGTTCTCAACGATCACATCACCACCAACATTCACATTGCTTTTTGAAACAGCCTGGTATAGCTCAAGCGCAGTTATGCCGTATTGTGCAGCTTTCGCGGGATCTACTGTTATCTGGTAAGTCTTAACCTCACCACCAAAACTTACGATATCTGCCACACCGGGAACGGCGAGGATATTTCTCTCAATCGTCCAGTCCTGTATGGTTTTCAGATCTCTTACCGAACGCTTGTTACTCTGTAAAGTATACCGGTAAATCTCACCTGTTGGTCCGTAAGGTGGTTGGATTTCCGGCTCGATGCCTTCAGCAAGTTTTGCTTTGGCTATATTATTGTTGACCTCCACACGCGCAAACGGATCATCAACCCCATCTTCAAAAATGATCTTCACAACAGACAAACCAAACAGGGAAGATGACCTGATATAGGTTTTCTTCTGCGCCGTGTTCATCGCGATCTCGATCGGTCTTGTTACAAACCGCTCTACCTCTTCTGCACTGCGACCCGGCCATTGTGTAATAACGGTCACAGAGGTGTTTGTTACATCCGGAAACGCCTCAATACCGATGCTTTTGAAACTCAGGTAACCGGCAACGGCAAGTATACCGGTAACGAGGAATATGAAGTACTTGTTCTTCAGCGAGAATGCAAGTACACTTTTAATAACCTTATTCATAGAGGGATTGGATTATTTGATGGCTTCGTAGAAATACAATTGTCTTGTAGTAACAACCTGGTCACCTTCTTTAAGACCTGATTTGATCAGCACTCTGCCGTTCATTTTTTCACCTGTCTCAACCTGCGTGATCTTTGGTCCGTCCGGTGTTCGAAGCACCGCATAATATTTATCATTGTCGAAGATCAACGCCTTATCACTCACACTTAGAAGAGTGCTTGAACTTTTTGAAAGTACTCTCGCAGTCACAAACATTTCCGGCTTAAGTGCCAGATCATCATTTTTTATGTTGATCCTTGCACGCATCGTTTTTGTTTCGGGATCAAGCATCTGGTAGATCTTGTCAATCGTTCCGGTGATCACTTTTCCAGGATATGAGATAGTCGTTAGCGCGACACTGTCACCCTGGTGTATGTAGGAAATATCAGTTTCATAGATATTGACTGTTGCCCATACTGTGCTGATATCAGCTATCACAAATACAGGCTCGCCATTATCACCACGAAGCTGCATATGATCTGTTAGATTTTTCTCGATTACGAATCCGCTGATGGGTGAACTGATCTTATAGTTTGCCTGGCGGTCACCTCCGTTGATCTGGAGAACCTGTTCGGCGCGCTTTAACTGACTTGTTGCTCTTTTAAATTCATTCCTTGCTTCTTCAACATCTTTTTCGGCTGTAAGTCCGCCTTTCAAAAGATCTTCCTGTGCAGTAAGATTTCTTCTCGCGCTTGCGAGTGTAGCTTCGGCACCGGAAAGTTCGCTGTCAAAATTCGCCATTTCACCACTCTTTAATTCCGCGAGAGTCTGCCCTGATCTGACTGCATAACCTGTGTGCACATTTACTTTTGTTACAGTACCACTAACCGGTGCATAGATCTTGATCTGCCTGTCAGCATCAGGCACGATTTTACCGGTAAGAAGAATCTGGTTGCTTGCACCGTGTGCCGATACTGTATCGACGTTCACTTCCTTTAATGCGGCGAACAACTGATCCTGTTCAGTAACAACAGGTGGCTCAGGAGCAGGTGTACATGCCTGGAAAATAGCGGCAAGGGTAAGCGTAATAAAAACAGATTGTAGTTTGTTCATAAGATTAGAATTGAATAATGTTTTTACCAACGGTATAGTTAATGGCTTCGAGGGCGAGAAAGCGTCTGTACCTGATTTCGTTCAACTGAGTGATCGTCTCTTTGTAAGAATCGTAGAAATCGATGAACTCCAGAATAGTAATATTCCTGCGCAGGAAATTGCTTCGTACTTCTCCTATCAGTTTATTGTAATTACTATCGAAGGCTGTATCGATCCCATCATACAGTTTTTCAGTGTTGAGCGCGAGTTCGTATTGCTGTTTTACCTGTTGGTTCAACTGGTCCTCTGTCTGGCGATACAAAACCCGGGTTTGTTCAACCTGTGATTTTGCCTGTTTGATATTACCCTGGTTCCGGTTAAAAAAAGGAAGTGGCATACTTAAAAGCAAACCATTATAGTTGCGGGTGAAGTTCCCCTGCTTATCATAGGTTGCAGCCACTGTGAGATCGGGTACCGCCATTGCTTTCTGCAACTGCAGGTTCAATTGCTGATACTGGATCTGTTCTTTGGCCTGCTTAAGATCATACCGGTTAACACGTGCAGAATCGAGTAATTCCATGTATGTCACATTTGCAAGTGGATTCGCACGAACCTCATTATGATCCCATTCGGGAAGGAATGGTGTAGATGCATCGATACGCAACAAAGTTTTAATCTCCGTAGTAGCTTCATTGATCTCATTCAGGAGATTAGTCTGTTCCGCAGAAAGATTAATGATCAGCGATTGCACACGCAACACATCTTTTGATGCAATATTGCCTTTGTTGAGCTGTTCCCTGAAAGCTCCAAGTATCTGTTTCAGTGAATTAAGCTGAAATTCATAAAGGTCGAAAGAATGACGATAAAAATAAATCCTGAAGAAGTTGTCTCGCAACTCAAAGTTGAGCGTTCTGATAAGGTCAAAGAAATCGTACTCTGAAAGCTTAACACCAGATTCAGCAAGCCTGATCGATTTGTTTCTTTTGCCTGCAAGTCTGAACACTTTCGAAAGTTCTACCTGGTTGTTTCCGTTGTAACCAACATCATAGATCTTCCTGTTTTCCGGGTTGTATAGAATATTTTCATACGACAGTTCGGGGTTTGTATATAACCCCGCAGTTATCACTTCAGCCTTTGCGATATCGATATTATATTTCGATGCGAGCAGGGTGAAGTTACTGTCAAGAAATCGTTGTTCAGCAGCCGTCAGGGACAGTTTCAGGGTATCTTCCTGTTGAGCCCTTAGCCTGGCCGGCCCGGCCAGTAAAATAGCAATACAGCAGAGGATCAGTTTGAATTTCATACCAAATTTTATCTGGTACAAAATTCATAGCCGAGGATTAGAACATTATTAACCGATTATTAGAACGGGATTAGAACGCCGGAATAACTGGTAAAAAAATGTGAAAACAGGTTTTTTCGCCTGGTTCCGACGCAACGGTGATAGATCCCTTGTGAACTTCTGTTATCTTTTTGGCAATCGACAATCCGATACCGGTACCTGCAAATGAGCGGGCATTTTCCGCGCGGAAAAAGGGTTCAAAAATATGGGGTAAGTCCGCGGACTTTATTCCTATACCATGATCGCAAACCGAGAATCTTGCATATTGATCGTGGACGTTCAATGAAATCTCAACGGGCTTATCTGCAGAAAACTTAATGGCATTTTTGATTACATTTCTGAGTGCAGTTTCTATCAACAATTGGTTTCCATGAACAACAAGTGGCTGATCATCGGACACATCACTCTTTATTATAAGATTTTCCGCAGCCCATTCCTGTTCAATTCCGGCATACAATTCAACCAGGGGTATTTGCGTATATCGGATATCCGATTCATTACCCTCATAGCTGCTTAGCTCAAACAACTGGTTGAGAATCCTGGTGAGCTTTTCCGATTCAGCAAGAACAGACTTCATGGTCTGCTGATATTCTTCAGTAGTTCTTGCTCTTGAAAGCATTACTTCGAGCTCACCCACGATTGCAGTAAGAGGTGTCCGTAATTCATGTGAGGCATTGTTCACAAAGGATCTTTGCAAATCAAACGAATGCTCGAGCCTGACAAGCAGGGCATTAAAATTATCCGCAACCTCATTGATCTCATCTTTATTGTCTTCCACTTCTATCCGCTGATGAAGATTACTGGATTGGATCTGGTTGATCTTTGCATTAATGTGAACGATCGGCTTAAGGGCATTACTGGCAAAACGTTTGCTCAGCAGAAATACCACACCAAGCCCTGTCAGATAGGCAATACCCAGAACAATCAGGAGATTATTTAATTGCGCACGTCCCAACACATTTTTGGCCGCTATCACAATTACAAAGTTCCCCTGGTTATCTTCATAGTTGATCCCCACGGCCTGCCTGTTTTGTACTGTGAACTGATATTGGCCCTCCTGTCTTATCCGGCGTACCATATCGATGTCAATAAGACCTGTTGTATCTGTAGTAAATGTCTGATTGTCTTTTTCATCAAAGATCAGTGCCTGCTCACCTGGCAGTCCCTGCGTAAATCTTTTCTGGATCTCCTGGAAACTTCTTCGTGTGAGTTCATCCCGCTCCAGGTAAACATTGCCGGTTACCACTGCCCTGTCGTTCAATCGCGCATAGAATTCACGCTTCATATAGTTTGCAAATACAAAATATACAAGCGCCATCACCAGCAGCATAACACCGGCAGCAAGCAAAGTAAATTCAAATGATAACCTGTTCCTTATCTTCATACGGCATTATTCCGATTTGAGAATATATCCCATACCTGTAAGGGTATGGATGAGCTTCGAACCATTGAAAGGTTTCTCGATCTTATTGCGGATATAATTTACATATACATCCACCACGTTTGTACCTGAATGATAGTCGATGCCCCAGACCGCATCTGAAATAAAGATCCTTGACAAAACTTTATTGGGATTGCGCATAAACAGTTCAAGTAATGCGTATTCACGTGCAGTGAGAATGATCTCCAGCGATTGCCGGGTGGCAGTTCTTTTCGCTGTATTGAGTTCCAGGTCGTCAAACTTAAGAACTTCATCAGCTACCTGGTTGGGACGGTGGCGCCTGGTAATGGCATTCACACGGGCAATGAGTTCACGGAAATGGAAAGGTTTTGTAAGATAATCATCTGCCCCGGTTTCAAATCCGGTCACGATATCATCCATTGTCTGCAAAGCTGTAAGCATGAGGATGGGGGTATCGATCTGTTTTTTTCTTAAGCGCTTACAGATCTCACGACCATTTATGCCGGGAAGCAATACATCGAGGATCAGGCAATCATATTCATTTTCGGTAGCAGCGTTGAGCCCGTCAATGCCATCATGAAACACAGTAACATTATGTTGCTGCTCTTCAAGACCCTTTTTGAGGAACGCTGCTACCTTCAATTCATCTTCTACAACCAGGATATTCATCCTGCAATATTCGGTAATGTTTTTTATTTGGACGGTTTGGTCATCCTGAAATCGAATGGCTCATCCCTGTTGCTGACCAAAGTTCCGTTCTCAAATTTCAGTTCTGCAACCTGGATCGATGACCTGCGAATCTCGTAAGGTTGGTTCCCTATCTTATTTAACGGCGATTCACCATGTTTTTCGCGACCGGGATGTGTAAAGTAGAAAACATAGAGTTTGTTATCGATTACCACCACATCTCCGTGTGCTCCTGTTGGTGAATCATCCGGTCGCTTACCATGATCATCGAGGATCATACCTTGTTTCTCCCAGTTTTTCAGATCAGTTGAACGATACACGCGCATACCTTTCCATTCATCTGTAACAAGCCAGTAGTAATTTCCATA
>JBEVNF010000061.1:0-14279 GCA_040508255.1 Flavitalea sp. | reverse complement strand
ATGGAAGGGGTTCCCTTTGCCTCCATTGAATTTCTTAAATCGAAAGCTGGTAAACTAAGTGACTCAATTGGTGCATTTGAATTCAGATTTAATGAATGGCCAACAGATTCTATCATGGTTACTTATGTGGGATACCAGGACTTCTTTCTTGCTATAGATTCGAATCTTACCAAAAATGCAAAAGAAGGTGTTCTCGACATAACCATCCAGCTTGAACGAGGCAAATATGCCGCTGCAGTAACTGTCCGCAAGAAGATCGATCGTGGTTATCTCATGTGGAAACGTATCGTTAAAAGAAAACCTTTCAACGACAGGTACCGTTTTGAAAACTTTGGCTACGAACTTTACAATAAGCTTGAGATCGATGTCAAAAACCTCAAGCCGAAAAGACTTGAAAAGATCCCGCTGCTTAATCTTAAACAGTTCAATTTTGTCTTCAACAACATAGACACAACGGAAGATGGCAATCCTTATCTGCCGGTCTATCTCACAGAAGCACTCTCCGATTACTATTACCAGCGCTCTCCCAGACGCCGGCGCGAAGTATTCAAAGGTACCAAGACCATGGGGGTGAACAATGAAAGTGTAAGCCGTTTACTCGGTGGTATGGATCAGAACATCAACTTCTACAGCAACTTTATTCCTGTGATGGATAAGAAGTTTGTGAGCCCTATCAGCGACAACGGCGACAATTACTATCGCTACAAGGTACTGGACACACAGGTTGTGGCAGGAAGAAGACTGATACATTTCACATTCACGCCCAAACGAAAAGGGGAAAACACTTTTGAAGGGGATTGCTGGATCCATGATACAACCTTTGCGGTACAGAAGATGAACCTGCGTTTGTCAAAGGACGCAAACATCAACTATGTTGATAAGCTCAGTCTGATCCAGGAATATAAACTGATCAATGATTCAACCTGGTTTCTCTCAAGAGATAAGTTTGTGGTTGACATCTCGGCGCTGGGTGAAAAGAATCTTTCTGCAATTGGCCGAAAAACAACCACCTATCAGAATATCAAAGTTGAAGATGGATCAGTAATAGCAGAGCTTGATAAAAACAAACAGGTTGAAGAAACGATCCTGCCTGATTCTGCACGAACGGTATCTGATTCATTCTGGGTTCAGTCGAGACATGAAGATCTTACAAAAAGCGAGCAGGCTTTGTATCAGACAATTGATACTTTGCTGAAGATGCCTGCTTTCAAAACACTTACCCGCAAGGTTGAATTCCTGACCACTGGTTATATGGACGTCGGCAACTACCAGATCGGTCCCTGGTTCAATTGGGTCACATACAATATGCAGGAAGGCTTGCGTGCACGCTTTGATCTTGGTACAAACAAACATTTCAGTAAGAAGGTGATCCTGCATGGTTATCTCGCTTATGGTTTCCAGGATCAGCAATTCAAATATCAGCTTGATGGAATGTACCTGTTTCAGAAATCACCGCGCTCTTACATCTATGCATCTGCCAAACGGGATATCGATTATGGTCAGAACTATTATGATCAGATCACACAGGATAACATTTTTGCACTTGCAATCAGGAAGAATGGAGTTCCGATAAAATTCCTGATGACAGATGAAAAGAAAGTTGATCTCTTTAAGGAATGGAAACCAGGTTTCTCTGTTTTAATCGGAGGATTGCATAAAACGTATGAGCCACTAAGAAATCTTCCATCAAAAGAATTGTTCAGTGAAGCTCTGGTCACAACCGAGTTTTCAGTGCGTCTTCGTTTTGCATACCTGGAAAGGTTTATTGAGAATTCATTTTATCGATATAGCCTTGGTAGTCCATTGCCTATAGTTGAATTCAAATATACCCGTGGCATAAAGGATGTATTTGCCAGCAACTTCAATTATCATAAGATCAGTGCAAGTGTATCTGACTGGTCCAAGATTGCGCCATTTGGTACGCTATACTATAATGTTTTTGCGGGACGTACATACGGTAAACTACCATATATGTTACTGGATGTTGCACCAGGTAATGAGATTTATTACTACAACAGGTATGCATTCAACCTTATGAACAGGTATGAGTATATCCATGACCGTTATGCTGGTGTGAACGTTGAACATAATTTTGGCAATGGTATCTTCAGGCTTGTTCCATTTATGCGTCGTTTGAAGCTGCGTCAGTTCTGGACAGCGAAGGCACTCTGGGGAAGCATCAGTGAAGAAAATCATCTGTATAACCTTGATAATAACAGCACACTTCCAAAATTCGAATCACTTACCAACAAAACCTATCTTGAAGTGGGTACTGGAGTGGATAATATCTTCCGGTTCTTCAGGGTTGATTTTGTATGGAGATTATCACCTACTCCATTGCCGGTTGAAAGAGCCAAAAAGTTCGGCATCTTCGGAAGTTTCAGGATTGCCTTTTAATAGTTATAGTCGCGTTTTTTTGTTTAACTTTTCAACTCAAAAACGCAGCTTGCAATGTCTGAAAAGTATATCATGTCTCTCGACCAGGGCACTACCAGCTCAAGGTCAATCCTGTTCGATCATTCAGGAAATATCATCTCAATTGCACAGAAAGAATTCAAACAACATTATCCAAAGCCGGGTTGGGTAGAACATGATCCTGAAGAGATTTGGGCATCGCAATTCAGCGTTATGGCGGAGGTTATGGCAAAGGCCGGCATTAAAACCGACCGTGTTGCCGGGATCGGCATTACCAACCAGCGCGAAACAACGATCGTCTGGGATCGCAACACCGGCAAACCGGTTTATAATGCCATAGTATGGCAGGATCGTCGCACAGCAGCTTACTGCGACGAGTTGAAAGCCTCCGGTCATGCTCCTATGATACAGGAAAAAACAGGACTGGTTACCGACTCATACTTCTCTGCAACAAAACTTAAATGGATCCTTGATAATGTTGATGGTGCAAGAGCCAAAGCTGAAAAAGGTGAGCTGCTGTTTGGAACAGTTGATACCTGGCTTGTCTGGAACCTGACCGGTCATAAGGTTCATGTTACTGATGTGACCAATGCATCTCGTACCATGTTACTGAATATTCATACCTGCGAATGGGATCAGGATCTCCTGAAACTCTTCAATATACCTTCATCTCTATTGCCGGAAGTAAAAGCATCAAGCAAAACCTATGGAGTAACTGATGCAGTTGTCAACAATGCCAATATCCCGATTGCCGGTATAGCCGGTGATCAGCAGGCAGCATTGTTCGGACAGATGTGTACCAACCAGGGTATGGTTAAAAACACTTATGGCACCGGTTGTTTTATGTTAATGAACACCGGTGAAAAAGCCGTGACATCCAAAAACAACCTGCTCACCACTATTGCCTGGAAACTTCATAACAAAGTTGAATACGCACTGGAGGGCAGTATTTTTATAGCAGGTGCCGTAGTACAATGGCTAAGAGATGAGTTGCAGGTATTACGCACTGCGGCAGAGATCGAAGCGCTCGCCACTAAATGCAAAAACAATGATGGTGTGTACTTCGTGCCTGCCTTTGCAGGTCTTGGCGCACCGCACTGGAATCAACACGCAAGGGGTTCTGTATTTGGTCTTACAAGAGGTACATCAAGATCAGTGATTGCCCGCGCAGCACTTGAAAGCATTGCATACCAGACCATGGATGTACTGAAAGCTATGGAAGCTGATTCAGGCATTTCGATAAAGGAATTAAGGGTTGATGGTGGTGCGACAATCAATGATCTGCTTATGCAGTTTCAATCTGATATACTTGGCGTTCCTGTGATCAGGCCAAAGGTTTACGAAACCACAGCTCTTGGTGCCGCATATCTCGCGGGTCTTGCAATTGGTTATTGGGACAGCGTTCAGGAAATTCAGAAGCAATGGCAGGAAGACAAATCTTTTCAACCTTCAATGCCGAAAGACGAGGTGGTACAATTAATAAAAGGATGGCAACGCGCAGTCAAGGCAAGTATCGCATGGGCGGATGATAAATAACCACAACAATCATGATCACACGAAAATCACAAATAAACGAACTCGAAACTTACTCCGGTACCTGGGATATCTGCATAATTGGTGGTGGCGCATCAGGACTCGGTATTGCTGTTGATGCAGCATCGCGCGGATACAAAACGATCCTCTTTGAGAAATACGATTTCGCAAAAGGCACATCTTCGCGTTCAACAAAACTTGTTCATGGCGGCGTACGTTACCTGCAACAGGGGAACATAAAACTTGTTATGGATGCACTCCGTGAAAGAGGCATCATGAAAAAGAACGCACCACATCTTGTAAAAAATCAATCATTCATCGTTCCAAATTATAAATGGTGGGAAGGTCCATATTACGGCCTTGGTTTAAAAGTGTATGACTGGATGAGCGGCAGTCTCGGTCTCGGTGCTTCAGAATGGTTATCAACCGAAGAAGTGCTGCAACACGCGCCAACACTAGATCCTGAAGGTTTGCGCGGCGGTGTGATCTATCATGACGGACAGTTCGACGATTCAAGACTTGCGCTTAATCTGGCACAAACTGCCATTGAACAAGGCGGCACGGTGCTCAATTATTTCAACGTTAAAAACTTTATCAAAACTGAAAATAAAATTGCCGGCGTTATTGTAGAGGACACCCTGGATAACAAACAGTTTGAGATCAAAGCAAATGTTGTGATCAATGCTACCGGTGTATTCTCAGATGCTATTCAGCAACTCGACGAACCAGGTAAAGAATCCACCATTACTCCAAGCCAGGGTATACATATCGTACTTGATAAGGAATTTCTTCCTGGCAAATCAGCGATCATGATCCCGCACACCGATGATGGCCGTGTATTATTTGCAGTTCCATGGCATGAAAAAACCATCGTTGGTACCACTGATACCCTGGTAGATGATATAGACCCGGAACCACTTGCACGCGAAGAAGAAATAGAATTTCTTATCACGCACGCGGCCAGATATTTAACAAAGGATCCAACCATGAAAGATGTACGAAGCATCTATGCAGGTTTAAGACCACTGGTTAAAAACACCGCAAAGAAAACAGCAGAAATTTCGAGAGATCATTCAATAATTATTTCCGACTCAGGTCTTGTTAGTATTGTTGGTGGTAAGTGGACAACCTACCGTAAGATGGCTGCTGATACAGTGAACACTGCGGCCGTACATGCGATGCTTCCTTACAAAGAATGTATTACAAATGAACTCAGGATTCATGGGGCAGTTGATACGGAAGAGATCTACGGAACTGATTATTACTATGGATCTGACCTTCCCTTGATCGCAACACTGATAACTGAGAACTTAACTTTCGCCGATCCGATACATGCACGACTTCCCTACCGTCAGGGAGAGATCGTCTGGGCGGTGCGCAATGAAATGTGTATGACTGTTGAAGATGCACTTAGCCGCAGAACCAGAGCATTATTACTTGACGCATCAGCTGCTGTTGAGTCCTCACCGCTTGTAGCAAAACTAATGGCAACAGAACTCGGTTATGATCAGCAATGGATCGAAACACAGGTCAAAGAATTTTACGAGGTCGCCAAATCCTATCTTCCATCGAATAACAAATAAACTAACGAAATAAATCTTGCTGTATGGGTCCTTTCACTGGAGAATTTATCGGAACAATGCTGCTTATCATTCTTGGCGATGGTGTTGTTGCGAATGTTATTCTGAATAAAACAAAAGGCTATGGCGGAGGCCTGATGTCAATCACTTTCGGCTGGGGCATGGCTGTTTTTACAGGCGTATTCATGTCTGCAAAACTCGGAAGCGACGGACATCTCAATCCCGCGGTGACACTTGCAATGGTATATCTTGGGAAGATAGACTCTTCGATGGCGCTGACATATGTTTCGGCGCAGATGCTTGGAGCCTTTGCAGGTGCGGTGATAGTATGGTTCGCTTATAGACAGCATTTCAATGCTACAGACGATGCTGATATAAAGCTGGGAGTTTTTTGTACTTCAGCTTCCATCAAAAG
Organism: Flavitalea sp.; assembly: GCA_040508255.1. Classification (GTDB taxonomy): domain Bacteria; phylum Bacteroidota; class Bacteroidia; order Chitinophagales; family Chitinophagaceae; genus DATHKG01. The sequence goes on along the minus strand of JBEVNF010000061.1, from coordinate 8,336 downwards.
TCCTGTTGATAATATTGTTGCTGAAGTTGTAGGCACCTTTGTGCTGATCCTTGGGGCACTGCTTATGTCGAAGCCTGACATGAAACTTGGTACACTTGACGCTTTACCTGTTGCGTTACTTGTAATTGGTATTGGTCTGTCACTTGGCGGACCAACAGGCTATGCTATCAATCCTGCACGTGATCTTGCACCAAGATTCGCTCATTTCATACTTCCTATAAAGGGAAAACGGGATAGTGACTGGGGCTATAGCTGGATACCAGTTGTAGGACCTGCTATTGGCGCAATCGTAGCAGCCGTTGTTTTCAAGATGATCTCTTAAAGTAATTTTCTTATAACTTCACAAGCCTTCTTCACTTCCCTTTTCGAAATGGTAAGTGGAGGAGCAAATCGCATGCACTCGGGTGCAAACAAAAACCAATCGGTAAGTACACCGTGTTCAAGGCATCCGTCAATTACTTTTTTCGCAACATCGAAACTTTCAAACTCAAGTGCCATCAATAAGCCAGCGCTCCTCAACCGGCAATTATCATAGCCATCAAGCAGCTCGTGAAACAATGCATTCAAAGCCGCAACACGACGATGTAATTTTTTATCAAGCAGATATTCAAAAGCTGCAAGACCAGCGGCACAGCTAACCGGATGGCCACCAAAGGTGGTAATATGACCAAGCACAGGATTCAGCGTAAACTGATCCATCAGTTTTTTATCGGCAACAAAAGCTCCAAGAGGCATTCCGCCACCAAGTGCCTTACCGAGTAATATAACATCAGGCACAACATTGTATTGTTCAAATCCCCAAAGGGAACCGGTACGTCCGAAACCTGTCTGAATCTCGTCCATGATCAGCAATGTACCTGTTTCATTACAACGTTCACGTAAAGCTCGAAGCCAGGTTGCAGAAGGTTCAATAACGCCACGCTCTGCCTGAACAGATTCAAGTATCACGCAGGCTGTACGCGATGTGATTGCGTCAATCGCTGCCTGTGAATTATACTCTTCATGCAATACCCCGGGCAACAATGGGCGAAATGCATTGCGCCAGTATTCATCTCCTATAATACTCAGGGCACCCTGTGTGGAACCATGATAGCTTTTATTGAAAGCAATGATCTCTGTTCTTCCTGTAACACGTTTCGCAAGCTTCATCGCACCCTCTGTTGCTTCGGCACCACTGTTTGTAAAAAACACAGAATTGAGTGAAGCCGGAAGGTGATCCGTAAGCAATTTTGCATAACGTACCTGCGGTGTTTCGATCATCTCACCATAAACAAGCACGTGCAGATAAGATTCAGACTGTTTCTTTATCGCTTTGATAACTTTCGGATTACAATGACCCACATTACAAACACTGATACCCGCAATAAGGTCGATATACTCCTTCCCTTTCTTATCCCATAACAAACTGCCCTTTGCCTTTTCTACCTGTATTGCAATTGGTGCAGGCGATGTTTGCCCTACATGCCTTAAAAAAAGTTCGCGCTGATTCATCGCTGCAAATTTCGGAAACTGTGCGCATTTAATGACTGAACTTAATTACGATTTTGGGATATTTGCTGCTATGGCTACTATACTACATGTGGAAAATGTTTACCCCCAGTTTGGCGAAAATTGTTTTCTTGCTCCAAACAGCACGATCGTTGGCGATGTGATCATGGGAAATGATTGCAGTGTCTGGTTCAATGCTGTTATACGTGGTGATGTAAATAGCATCCGTATGGGCAATAAAGTGAACGTTCAGGATGGTGCCGTGATCCACTGTACGTTTGAGAAAACACAGGCTATCATTGGCAACAACGTATCTATCGGTCACAACGCGATTGTGCATGGGTGTACCATTTCAGATAATGTGCTGATCGGGATGGGATCTATTGTAATGGACAATGCACAGATCGGCAGCAATTCGATCATAGCGGCTGGTGCCGTGGTGCTGGAGGGTACGATCGTGGAACCTGGCAGCATTTATGCTGGTGTTCCGGCGAAAAAAGTAAAAAATGTTTCGGAGGCCCATATCAGTGGGGAAATCAACAGGATAGCTGATAATTACCTGAAATATTCGGGATGGTTCCGCGATCAGGTTAAGGGTAACCACTTGTAACTACCAGATATTATTTTTAGTTTTATTGGAAAGATAAAATCCTTAAAAAATCTGTATGAAAACTAAAGGCTTCACCGTGTTCTCAATTGTATTTGCAGGAGTACTGATTTTCGGCTCTTCCTGCGCTCCAAAATATGGTTGTCCTGCGGGTGCTGTTGGTGCGGAAAAATTGATGAGCGGCGAAAAAGTTAAAAAACAGAAGAAGTTCCGGGCGTGATCGATACCGGAGCGGACTCAACCTGATTATATACCCTAAATCCTACTTTATGAGTCTAACACTCCGTACCGACTTCGGTTGCACCGAAGCTATTATTGATGACGAATGCGGTCTTAAACGCTTTTACGAAGTTGCCAACATTCTATCAGACGATCTTCAGATCCAGTTTCAAAACAAAGAAGACGATTTCGACACACTTACCTGGGATTTCCGTTACAAAGGACATATCCTGACGCTTCACTACAATATTTACACAGGGATTTCAGTTTATCCAAGAAAATTCAGAGAAGCTTTAAAGAAAGAAAATGAAGCAGTGATCGAGGTAGCCAGTTTCCTCGAAACAAAACTTATGGTGCATTCTGCGGGAAGATTTATCAACTGAGAAAATTATTTAAAACTAATACAAATCTACTTGCCGGGCCTGAGAAGCCACTAACGATCAATAACCCTTGTCATCAATAGACTCAAGGATATTATAATAACTTACATAACGATCTTCTGATATAAGGCCCTCCTGCAGGGCCTTTTTTATTGCACAGCCCGGCTCATCAGTATGAAGACAATTATTGAACTGACACTGGCCTATCAATGCACGCATTTCAGGGAAATAGTGCGATAGTTCCTGCTTTGATATGTCAACAAGACCAAACTCACGCAAACCCGGTGTATCGATGATCTTGCCGCCACCAGGCAAATCAAACATCTCCGCAAAGGTAGTGGTATGCATACCCTTGCCGCTCCATCCACTCACATCTTTTGTTTTGAGCGCAAGTTCAGGGAACAATGAATTAATAAAAGATGATTTTCCTACACCAGAGTGACCGCTGAGCAGGGTTACTTTGCTGGCAAGTAAATCACGCACTTCATCGGTACCCTGTTTGTTTGCAACAGAAACAAGTTTCACTTTATACCCGCATGCTTCATAGATGGCACTGACTGTTTCGAACTTATCCATCTCCTTCTTGCGATAGAGATCTGCTTTATTGAAGATAACTATGGCGGGTATATGATAAGCCTCGGAAGTAACAAGAAATCTGTCGATAAATCCCTGGGATGTCCTGGGATCTTTAAGAGTTGCAAACAAGATTGACTGATCAAGGTTCGCTGCTACAATATGATGATGATGTTTATTGGAAGGAGATTGACGGTTGATGTAATTTTTTCGTTCAATGATCTGTGTAATCATCACTGATCCTTCAAGCTCATTCTCCATCTCAATCTCAACCTGATCACCTACAGCAATCGGATTGGTAGAAGTGATCCCATCGAGCTTGAACACACCTTTCATACGGGCATTGAAAGTCTTGCCTTCATCAGTTTTAGTAACGTACCAGCTGCCCGTCGATTTATAAACCGTTGCCTTCATTATGGAAATTTCTTAAACACAGTAAATCTCAGAATGATTTCCAATGCAAGTAAAGCAATTGCCAGCAAAGCGAATGGATAAAATCTTTCTGTATAACGACGTAGTGCAGTAATCTCAACTTTTGATTTCTCAAGCTTATCAATTTCTGTATAGATATTCCGGAGACTATTGTTATCTCTTGCCCTGAAATAAAGGCCGCCTGTTTGCTCAGCTATATCACGCAACAACTCTTCATTCAGGTTTACACGCTGACGCTGCATTACAACGGCACCACCGGTGCCCTGAACGGGCGTTTCAGCGTAGCCTTCAGAGCCAACGCCGATTGTGTAGATCTTAACACCAAAGGTCTTTGCCACTTCTCTCGAAGTTGCGGGATCAATAAGACCACCCTGGTTATCACCATCTGTAAGAAGTATCACTATCTTACTTTTATTATTGCTTCCTTTAAGACATGCTACACTGGATGTAAGTCCATCACCAATTGCAGTACCATCTGCAAGCACACTGCTTTGAGCCGCGAAGATCTGGTTCCTTAAAGTTATTTTATCAGTAGTGAGCGGGCACGCCGTGAAGCTTTCACCAGCAAATATCACCAGGGCTATCCTGTCAGTCGCACGGTTTTCAACAAACTCGGCCGCCACTTGCTTTGCAGCTTCAAGACGGTTAGGTTGAAAATCCTGTGCGAGCATACTTCCACTGACATCCATACAAAGAACGATGTCTATACCCTCGCCACTTTTCAACTCTTCGTCATTTCTTGTTTGAGGTCTTGCAAGCGCGATCGTGATGCAGATAAGCGCAAGTAATCTTAAAACAAAAGGGAGATGTCTGAATGTATTTTTCCAGGTTCGGTTATCGCGGAATGAATCGAGAGACGACACTTTGAGCTTTCCCTGCATTGCACCGGCCTTTGCAATATACCAGTATATCATTACCGGTATCAGCAACAACAATCCAAAAAAGTATGGATGCGCAAAATCAATATTATTAAACCAGTCGTATACCAAAATCTTTATTTTTATGCACCCTTGTTATATTCTGCCAGGTTCTGCAGTGCCTGCACAGAACCTGAGACCACACTTCTGTGATGATCATGTGCCTCAGCAGATGGGATGAACTGCGCAAATTTTACAAAATCAGTCATACGCAAAGTTTCGGCAAGCTGTTCAAACTTATCCTTGTTCAGGCCCGTCAGCTTTAACTGCGAAATCAGTTCCCCGTTTGTTTTTTCAAGTGACGAAATGCCGATCTTCCTGTTCACAAAAACACGGAATATATCATTGAGTTTAGTGTAATAATCCTTGATCGCATCCTGCTGGCTGAAATCATAACTCTTCAGGGCTTCCAGTGCTTTCATGGCTTCTTCATAAGGTGGAAGTGCCGGCGTATCGATCTTTTCGGCAGGTGTATTTTTCTTTTTACGCAACAACCAGATGATCACACCGATGGCTATTAGCGTCGCGGCCCCAATGATCCATGGCAGATAATCAATTGTATTATCTTCCACTTCAACCACCGTTTTTATATCCTTATAATCAGCCGCAGCATCAAAATCCTTGTACGACACCTCAACAAATAAACTATCCGTCTGATATTGCCTGTCGCCAACCATCATTTGCAAAGGTCCCAAGGCAACTCTGCCAGAGTCAAAACTTGTTATTACGAGAGTTTGTTCCAGCTTTTTGTTGTCGACACTTTCAATGGTATCCAGCTTACCTTTCTGAATAAATTCAAAGCCGGGAATTGTATCAAGTGCGAACCAGTTTACCGTTTCGCCAAGCGGCGTATACGCCTGCAATGTGAGTTTAACGGGTTCGCCAATAAGGATCTTATCACGGTCAACCGTAGCTCTCACACTTACCTGGCTGCTTGCGGTAAATGTCAGGAGAATAAGAAAAATGCCGGGTATTATATTTCGAAAAAAAACATTCATGAATTACTTGTTCCTGCCAATAAAAAACTTCTTTAAAACTTTTACATAGTCCTCGTCTGTAGCAATATGTAACAGATCACATCCCGACTTCATAAAAAGATTTTTGCAATATTCTGTGTGCCTGAAAAATGCCGATTGATACTGTTGACGAACAGATGCATCGGTGGTATCGATCCAGGCAAGCTTTCCGGTTTCAGCATCCTCAACTTCCACAAGACCAATCTCGGGAAGTTTCATTTCCATCTTATCATAAACTTTAATACCCACAAGATCATGCTTTTTTCCTGCGACTTTCAAGGCGTCATCAAAACTACTATCAAGAAAATCACTCAGTACAAATGTGATCGTCTTTTCACGTGTTGAATTGTTGAAACGTCTCAATGCTTCACCAAGACTTGTGCCTTTTCGTTTAGGCGTAGCTGTGAGCATGGTGCGCACAAGATATAATACATGGTCCCTTCCTTTTTTAGGAGGAATAAACAATTCAACCTTATCTGTAAACAGGATCACACCTACCTTATCGTTATTGCTGATCGCTGAGAAAGCGAGTACAGCACCAATTTCTGTTACAAGATCTTTTTTTCGGGCATGCGTAGTTCCGAAAACCGAGCTGGCACTGATATCAACAAGCAGCATCACCGTGAGCTCACGTTCTTCCTCAAACACTTTGCTGAACGGATGGTTGAATCGTGCAGAAACGTTCCAGTCGATAAACCGGATATCATCACCGTGGTGATATTCGCGCACTTCCTTGAAAAGCATGCCTCTTCCTTTAAAAGCACTATGATACTCACCGGTGAAAATATGACGGGTAAGTTTCTTGCTTTTGATTTCAAGCTCACGAACTTTTTTTATGATCTCGGCGGTTGTCAGCATACTATGGAACCTGTATTGCTTTCAGAATTTCATCTATCACATTTTCAACGGTTACATTTTCAGCTTCTGCCTCATATGTAAGTCCCAGCCTGTGACGCAATACTTCTTTTGAAATACTTCTTACATCTTCAGGAATTACAAACCCACGTTTGTTAAGGAAAGCCTGTGCCTTTGCAGCAAGTGCAAGATTGATACTCGCACGCGGCGAACCTCCATAACTCAACAGGGGCTTCAGTTTGTCGAGCCTGTATTTGTCAGGGAATCTTGTTGCGAATACAATATCAAGAATATAGTTCTCTACTTTTTCATCCATATAAACTGATCTCACAAGATCCTTTGCCTGGATGATCTCCTGCATGGAAACAACCTGGCTAACCTGCGGCCCCTTTGTTCCCTGCACATTCTGTCGGATGATCATCTGCTCTTCCTTTTTGGTTGGATAGTCAACAATCACTTTCATGATAAACCTGTCCTGCTGAGCTTCCGGTAAAGGATATGTTCCCTCCTGCTCAAGTGGATTTTGAGTAGCAAGAACCAGGAAAGGTTCTTCCAGTTTATACGTACGATCGCCAATGGTAACCTGGCGTTCCTGCATTGCCTCAAGCAGCGCACTCTGTACTTTCGCGGGTGCACGGTTGATCTCATCTGCAAGTACAAAATTTGCGAATATCGGCCCCTGGCGTACTATAAATTCATTTTTTGCCTGGTTGTAGATCATGGTACCAACCACATCCGCAGGCAACAGATCGGGGGTAAACTGGATCCGGCTGAATTTTGCGTGGATGGCTTCAGACAACGACTTGATTGCAAGCGTCTTGGCAAGCCCTGGCACACCTTCCAACAACACGTGACCATTGCTCAGAAGTCCTATCAGTAACCTGTCAAGCATACTATGCTGTCCAACTATCACCCTTCCCACCTCGTCACGAAGACGATCTATGAACACACTTTGATACTGGATTTTGTCGTTTAATTGACGAATGTCGTCGGCAGTAAGAACCATACTTGGAATTTATGCGTATTTGTAATTTCTTGTGTAGCAACCGCAATCTGGCGGACTACGCAAAATACAAACAAAGCCAATGCCAACGACCTGAACAGGTTATAAAAGGCTCTTAAAAACTAAAATCACTCAAAATCAGGTCGTATATTGCCTGAAGATCGTATAAAACTGAACCCGGAAGAATCTGGCGGGTCTAACTCAACTAAACTATTATTATGAAAAAACTCCTGATCAACCCTACCATCTTAATGGCTTCGACACTGCTTTTGATGGCAGCGTGCAAGAAAAAAAGCGATGATCCTCCACCAACTACCAGTGAAAACATAACCGCTTCTGCATGGCGATATGATAAAGCAGAGGTTGATATTGATCTGAACGGAACGGCAGATTTTCCTATTCAGGAAAGTATGCTTGAATCCTGTGAAAGAGATAATATTCTCACTTTTCGCTCCAATAACACAGGCACTATAGATGAAGGTGCAGAGAAATGTGATGCCAGTGACCCGCAAAGTCTGGATTTTACCTGGACACTAAGTGCAGATGAAAAAACAATCAATTTTCCAACTGCAATATTGGCCGGGGTTGACGGTGATGTAAAACTTGTATCTGTATCAGCAACTTCGATGGTGCTCATGAAAGAAACCGAAGTGCCACCACTCGTTTCGCCTTCAGGAAAAGCGAACATCATTCTTACTTTAAAACATTAAGCTTAGCTGCTTCCTGACATTATCACGCCGCCCCTATCTTAAAAAGTTAAAGGCGGCGTTATTTCAATCCATGTAAATTCAGATCTCAGGAAAGATACTTACCAACTATCGGCATTCTTCTTCCTACTCCGAAAGC
>JBEVNF010000531.1:0-7227 GCA_040508255.1 Flavitalea sp. | reverse complement strand
TACCAAGTGCTTTTTTAAAGAACTCCCTGTGCGCGATCTCATGCTGACGGATATCAGTCAGCATCATTTTTTCTGAATCCTTGATACCACTGTAAGCCTTATCTATCACCCTGATGTAAAAGGCTGCTTCGAGCTGCTCCAGCGCGTAAGCATAGTTCAGGATCCCTACATCACCAGAACCGAGGTCAACTGGTTTCCAATCATCATCGTCATCTCCTGGTTTCGGGATATGCTCCCAGATTTTCTGACATCCCGATAGACCAGCCACTGCAATCCCCGCAGTAGCAATGGCTAAAAACTTCCGCCTTGACGCGTTGAGCGTTCCCGGTTCACCTGCAAGCATAGAGGTTCCGGGTGTGTTTTTGTTCGACATACCTTGATTGGTTTAAATGTAAATAATGAGAGACGTGTGGTGGGACCTGTAACTAAGAAAGCGTTCAGTGGGACGGGACATTATTGCTTACGGAAACAAAATGCCGGTGGATTTAAAATGTTAAAATTATTTTTGGGGCAATATTTATGCATATGATTACTGAAGCGCAAATGGAAGAAAAGATCAGGCAATCAGAAACAAGATTGTTCAAAGCAGTGTTTCCAAATTCCACAAACCATTATGACACACTCTTCGGCGGTATGGCCATGTCACTTATGGATGAGGTTGCTTTTATAACTGCTACAAGATTCAGCAGGAAAAAGATGGTAACGGTTTCGTCTGACCGAATTGACTTTACCACACCGATCCCTGCGGGAACCATCATTGAACTGATAGGGAATGTTGTAAAAGTCGGCAATACAAGCATCAAAGTATTAGTTGAAATTTATATTGAAGAGATGTATTCTTTTGAAAGGCATAAGGCAATCACAGGAACCTTCACCTTAGTGGCTGTGGATGAGCAGAAGAAGCCGGTTTCAATCAGATAAATCTCCTCGATATAAGTGTTTTATCTTAGATCAGAATCCTTTGAAATTCATGATATTTGGTGTAGAAAAGGCTCCCCAACGAATTTATAGCTTAAAAACGTGCTAATTGGTTCAAAAATTGATTTGCTAGCGCGGTTTAAGAGGACGACAGGTACAACAGATATGGCAGAATGCAATAGGATCAGGCTTTGCGCTGATTTGCATTCAGGTTAAAAAAGAATGTATGAAGAATCAGAAAAACATCATTTTCATTGTTGACGATGATCCGGATGACAGACAGATTATTCTGGATGCTTTTATCGAGAATGATTTCAACATTGACTACGTATTTATTGAAAATGGTGACCAGTTGATTGAAACATTAGGAACCCTTCCCCCTGATCAACTTCCCTCACTGATACTACTTGATCTTAACATGCCGGGCATGATGGGTCTGCAGGTTCTCAAAGAACTGAAGGGCAGCAAGATTTGGCGCGGAATACCCGTGATCATCCTGACTACTTCCACATTGGAAAAAGATCGTGATGCTTCTTATGATATGGGAGCAAGCTGCTTCCTGCGAAAACCGGTTGCCTTTGATGACCTGGCTTCTATGACAGCCTCAATTGTCAATCTTTGGTTTAACGATAAGAAGATCAGGCAGAGCATCGATATCTGATCAAATCAAATTTCCGGGCGGGCCGGATGGGTTAAGGGAAAAATCGATTAAATTGCGATTCTTTCAACGAATAAAACCCAACTGCCTGATGCATGAAAAATTGCGGGCACTCGCCCGCGACCTGGATGGTGATTTGTATGATGATGAAACGATGCGTATCCTGTATTCGACCGATGCATCAGCTTACCGGGAAAAACCTCTGGCAGTAGCTATTCCAAAATCGAAGGAAGATTTAAAGAAACTGATCGTTTTTGCAAAAAACAATCAGACTTCGCTTATTCCGAGAACTGCAGGAACCTCACTTGCCGGACAGGTTGTGGGCAAAGGCATCATCGTTGACGTTTCCAAACATTTTACCGGCATTCTCGAACTCAATACAAACGAATCCTGGGTGCGTGTTCAACCAGGTGTAATACGTGACGAGCTGAACATGTTTCTGAAGCCACACGGGCTTTTGTTTGGTCCTGAGACGTCTACTGCCAACCGCGCCATGATCGGGGGAATGGTGGGCAATAATTCCTGTGGTTCCAATTCCGTTGTCTATGGCAGCACCAGGGAACACCTGATCGAAGCACACTGCATTCTCAGCGATGGTACAGAAACAGTCTTCAAAACTTTGAGCCTCGAAGAATTTCATGCTAAATGCGAGCTCCAGAGTCTCGAAGGAGAAATCTATCGCACTACCCGATCACTGCTTGGAAATTATGAGAACCAGCAGGAGATCATAAAAGAGTTTCCGAAACCATCTATTGAAAGAAGAAATACCGGTTACGCGGTAGACATGCTGCTGAATATGGCGCCATTCAAAGCAGGTGCACCCGATTTCAATTTCTGTTCACTTATAGCTGGTTCAGAAGGAACACTTTCATTTATCACTGAACTGAAGATGAATGTGGTTCCGGTACCTCCAAAGGAAACCGGATTGCTATGCGTTCACTTTGATACGATTGATGAATCGTTACGCGCCAACCTTATCGGTCTGCGATACAAGCCAAGCGCAAGCGAACTCATCGACCATTATATACTCGAGTGTACCAAAGACAATATCGAACAAAGTAAGAACCGGTTCTTTGTATCCGGTGATCCGGGAGCAATACTTGTGATTGAATTTTGTCGTGAAACACGTGAAGAGATCACTGCCATCTGCGCGGAGGTCGAGGCTGCGATGCGTGCGGAAGGATTGGGTTATCATTTCCCATTGCTTTTTGGTGCTGATACAAAGAAGATCTGGACATTGCGTAAGGCAGGACTTGGTTTGCTGAGTAATCTGCCTGGTGATGAGAAAGCTGTGCCCGTGATCGAAGATACTGCGGTAGATGTCAATGATCTGCCGGACTTCATCCGTGACTTTAATGTAATACTCAAAAAATACGATCTGTATTCTGTGCACTATGCACATGCGGGTTCAGGTGAGATCCATTTACGTCCTATCATTAATCTTAAGACTGTTGAAGGGAACGGATTATTCAGAACGATCGCCGAAGAGATCGCAACGCTTGTTAAAAAGTATAATGGTTCCTTGAGCGGTGAACATGGTGATGGCCGTTTGCGTGGTGAATTTATCAGGCAGATGGTGGGTGAAAAGAATTATGAGTTGCTTCGCAGAGTGAAGGCCTGCTGGGATCCCCAGGGCATCTTCAATCCAAACAAGATCGTTGATACACCATCAATGAACTCAATGTTGCGTTATACACCCGGGCAGGAAACACCGCCTTTCAAAACTATCTTCAGGTTTAACAATCAGAACATACTGCAACACGCAGAACAATGTAATGGCTCCGGTGATTGTCGTAAAACACAGCTATCTGGTGGTACTATGTGTCCTTCGTTTATGGCAACAAGAAACGAAAAGGATACAACACGTGCACGCGCAAATATTCTTCGTGAGTATCTTACAAACAGTACGAAGGTCAATCGTTTTGATCATCCTGAGATCAAGGATGTAATGGATCTCTGTTTAAGTTGTAAAGGCTGCAAAGGAGAATGTCCATCGAATGTTGATGTTGCGAAACTTAAAGCTGAGTTTCTGCAACATTACTATGATGAGAATGGCGTGCCGTTCAGATCGAATCTTATTGCAAATTTTTCGAAATCAGCGGCTCTCGGAGCGATAGTTCCAGGCTTGTATAATTTCGCTGTAAAGAACCCGGTGATCGGCAAACTGATCAAAAAAGCTTCGGGCTTTGCGGCTGAAAGATCAATGCCCACACTTGAGAATATTACACTCAGGAGATGGTTTAGGAAAAACAGACCTCAAAACATTGGAGCCATCAATGGTGAACCTCTTGATAGTCCAAAGTTTTTGAAGGCATTACCATCTGATCAGAACAAGGATGAAAATAAAACTGAATTAGCAAGGACCTATCCCGCTAAAACAGTCTTTCTTTTTTGTGATGAATTTACAAACTACAATGATACTTCGATAGGGATCAAAGCAGTGCAGTTGCTTGAACAGCTTGGTTACACTGTTGTACTTCCTGAACATACGGAAAGCGGCAGAACCTGGTTATCAAAAGGCCTGATCAGGAAAGGAAAGGCGATCGCTGAGCAGAATGTTAAATTGCTTGCTCCCTATGTTTCAACGGAACATCCTTTGATCGGAGTTGAGCCTTCTGCTATCCTTACTTTCCGTGATGAATATGTTGACCTGGTAGATGAATCATTACTGCCCGATGCACGTAAGCTGATGCTGAGTTCGTTTATGGTGGATGAGTTTATATCGATGGAGATTGATAAAGGAAATATTGAACCATCTAAATTTACCACTGAGAACAGGAAGATCGTTCTGCATGGACATTGTCAGCAAAAAGCCCTTGCAGGAGTAGGATCATCCGTCAAACTACTATCACTCCCCGTAAATTATAAAGTTGAAACTATTCCTTCGGGATGTTGTGGCATGGCGGGTTCGTTTGGCTACGAAAAAGAGCATTACGAGTTATCGATGAAGATCGGTGAGCTGGTACTGTTTCCAACGGTTCGAAAACAAACGGATGATGTGATTGTTGCGGCCCCGGGCACGAGCTGCAGGCACCAGCTTAAAGACGGAACAGGTAAGATCGCAAAGCATCCGGTAGAAATACTTTTCGAAGCTTTGATATAAGATATAACGGCCCTGCCTGTAATGCAGGCGGGGGCTAATCCTTTAGCGTTCAAAGATCCACAACCCATCCTTTCCAGCAACAACAAGATCCTTCTTACCATTCTTGTTGATATCAGCGATGGTAAAATAGTTGCCGGTTCCTTTTCCGACACCCTTCGCACCAAAAACAATTACATTTTTTACAAAAGCCTTTCCGTTCCACTTGTAGTAATACAATCCGTAATCATCATGTGCGCCATCGTCGTGATCATCATGGGCACGGTATCGTTTACCGGTGATCAACTCCGGAACACCATCTTCATCTATGTCTTCCCACATCAATGTATGAAACTGCGAATTTTTAGGATCAATCTCATGTTTGATCCAGGTTCTAGCTTTTGTGTTTTTATCTACTTTTTGTTCGTACCAGTCAAGACCGTAACCATGACCCTGGCCAACAATCATATCACTTAAGCCATCCTGGTTTACATCAGCAACCACGATGGGTATACCGGTGTCGCCTAACCGAAACTCTTCATGAAAGATCCATTTGGCGTTCCATGGTTTTTCGGGAGCCTCAAGCCAGCCATTGGGTAATATAAAATCGCTGTGACCATCACCGTTGATATCACCAAAGCCAATTCCATGACCCTGCTTTTCGTACAATTCGATACGGTTGAACGATCCGTTCTTGTTTAAGCGGTAACAGGCAAGCGGTCTGCCGGGTGTATTAGGCACGATCTCCAAAACACCATCCCCGTCTACATCCCAGGCCCGGGTGCCTTCCACGTTCCCTGTTTCAGCAATAAGATGTTCCGGCCATTCTGTTGTTTTTCCTTTTGGATTTTCGCGCCAGCGGATAGAGTTACCAAACCATCCACCGGTAATAAAATCAAGATAGCCATCTCCATTTACATCTATAGGTATGGTTGAGAAATCATCATAAAACTCACCTTCCTGTCTTATGGTTCCGATCTTATGTTTTGTAGTGAATGCGGGTCCTCTGTACCACCATGCCCCGGAAACAAGATCGGGTGTACCATCATGATCAACATCAAAAACTGCCACTGTTTCGTAGGCTTCATCCGAGATTACACGCTTTTTGAATTTAATGGCTGTTGGATCATCTTTCTGGAGCAATGCTCCGCCGATGGCGACCACTGAAGTAAAGGCAATAAGTTTGATGGCAAACATGGTGTATTGATTTTAACTACTTCGAATATAAGTTGAAACTGCGGACTAGTCGCCTACCCTTTTCAAAACCTTTTCAGCAACCTGTATCCCTTGTGTCCGTCCATTGGTTATCGCATCAATAAAATGAATACCACCGTACAAACGGGAGATACCCGCTTCATCGGCAGCCTGCATGAAAGAGGTGAAGTTGCGGGTGGGTAATCCAAACTTAACTTCAACGGTATCGGTATAGGCAAAGTTTTCGCCGAGATAATGTGTCAGCACGGTTGCAGCCGCCGCGGAAATTGTAGAATGACCGCTGGGATATTCAGGGAATGGAGGTGTCTGCAACAATGGTTTCCAATCAGTATCAAGATATTTGCGGATCGCGGTTTCCGGTCTGATCCTGTTGCTGCGATATTTCTCATCCCAGCAGGCAAGAAAACCATCCATTAAAGAAATAGCAACCATTGTATGGATCGCCACGGTTTCGGTGAAAGACTTTCCGGCTTTCCCGCAGGCAATGCCTGTGATACCAAGCCAATGAGCTCCGGGGGAGATTTTTTTAAGACCCACCTGCAGATGTCCGCCATCCTGCAAAGCAAAGGGATTACAATCCCAATAGGCGGCAATCAACAGGCTATCAGCAGGAAAAGGTTTTCCTTCATGATAGTTCGTCTGCATCTGCGCATAAAATGCCGATTTTTTATCTGTTGAAAACGGAGCAGGTGGAACAGGCTTGAATTCATTGCTGCTATCCAATGAAAATGATCGGATGGTATTGAAATAAGGTTCAACTGCGCCAAGGAAAGCAGGCGGAGTTGGGAACCAGTATCCTTCTTTCTCTATTGGCGAGTAACGTGGAAAATTCGAAATCTTATTGTAGCCATCAGTTTTTGCGTATTTCAGCATTTCGCGGCTGATAGCAGACGCATAGCGCTGTGAATTGTCGACTGTTTCCTGGGTACAACCTTTCGCAAGACAGGAATCAACAAATGCATCCCTTAATCCTTTCAGGTTGGCCCCAGTGGGCTGCATTTTCGATGCGGTTTCAATCATAGCGAGATAAGCTGCCACCTGGTAGTCGTAGCCTGTAATTGAATCAGGCTTCGACAGCGCCGGGTATTTATTCAATTTTCCGGCGAGCTTCGTTAAAGAAGAATCATTCTGCGACAGGATTTCATAACCTGCCAGAAATGTATAGGAAAAAAAGCGTGCAGCCAATGGCGGATTGGTTACATCATGCAGCATAATATCTCCCATCTTATTTACAAGTCGTCCAACCTGGTTATTATGCAAAACCTGGTGTTCAGATTTTTTTTCATTTTCACAGGAAGTAAATACCAGGATTACAAACGCCAGGTATAACAAATGTTTTTTGATCATCATAAAATAT
>JBEVNF010000515.1:0-5229 GCA_040508255.1 Flavitalea sp. | reverse complement strand
GGCCTCGCAAGAAAAATTGATGTCGACCGGATCTCTGTTTCCATCAGTAATATTGAAGCACAGCGCCAGCAATTGCGTAACACTATCAAACAAGCCGGGAACCAGGTGAAGTTCCTTGTTGGTGTTCCGATTCAATCAGCCATCAATATTCCTGATGTTGTATTGAAAGATATTCATCCTGAGGCCACTGACCAGACAGATTCATTGCTGCTGGATGAGAGAACTGAAATTATGGTGCTGAAGAAGCAGACTGAATTGCTGGCTTATCAGAAGAAATCAATTGAAGCGCAATATTATCCAACACTAGGGCTCGCAGGTAATTATAACTACCAGGGGCTTGGTAATGACTTCCCGATCTTTAAAGGTGCATCAAGTGGTGTAAACTGGTTTGATTTTGCTTCGGTTGGACTAAATCTTAAAATCCCGATTTTCAAGGGCGGTAGCACAAAAGCAAAGATCAGGCAGGCTGATGTTGAGATTCGTAAAGCAAAGGAAGATCTTGATAAAACATCGCTGTCACTTAATATGGAGTTTGAAAATGCAAAATCACAACTCAGCAGCAGCATTATTATTCTCAACAATCAGAAGGAAAATGCTGATCTCGCAAAAGAAGTATTTGATAACACACAGAACAACTATAACAACGGTCTTGCTACCCTGACCGATCTGCTGGATTCTGAATCCTCGCTCACCGAAGCTCAAAATAATTATTCAACGGCCTTGCTTGACTATAAGATCGCGGAAATACAACTGCTGAAATCGAAAGGTAAACTCAAAACATTAATCAACTGATACAACTCGACCATGAAAAAGAAAACAGTCATCAGGGTATTTGTAACCCTGGCCGTCATAGCCGGATCATTTGCGCTGATTGCATCGGTGCTCACCAATAACAAAAAGAAGAACGAAGAAAAGATTGCCGTGGTGGCGCAGACCAATAGTGGGGTAGCAGTTCGTGTCGCCACTGTGAAAGCCGATTCACTTACAACGGATCTCAATGCGAACGGTAAGTTTGAAGCAAAACAACAGATTGATCTGTCTGCCAAAACATCAGGAAGGATCACAAAAATCCTGGTTGATGAAGGTTCTGTGGTTCGCGTTGGACAGGTGGTAGCAGTTATTGATGCTGATGAGTTGTCTGTAGACGTAAACAATGCAGAAGTGAATTATCAGAATGCATTGAAAGATAAAGATCGTTATGAGAATGCTTTCAAGACCGGAGGTGTTACCCGCCAGCAGCTTGACCAGGCAAGCCTGGCGCTTGAAAATGCAAAATCAAAATTATCTACTTCAAAGATCAGGATCGGCGATGCAAATATTCGTTCATCTATCAACGGGGTTGTCAATACAAAATATATCGAGACAGGTGCTATTGTTGCTCCCGGTACCAAATTGTTTGAGCTGGTTGATATTTCACAGCTTGTATTGCGTGCAAGTGTAACCGAAGCACAGGTTGCTGCCCTTAAAACAGGAGACAAGGTTAAAATTCACGCAAGTGCCTATCCTGATAAGGATTTCAGCGGAAGAGTTTCATTTATCGCAGCAAAGGCTGATGAAGCATTGAACTTTCCTGTTGAACTCAGAATAGATGCTAACCCCGGCAATGCACTGAAAGCAGGTATGTATGGTACTGCTGAATTCAATTTCCCTTCAGGTAAACCGGTGATCCAGGTTCCAAGAACTGCGTTTGTTGGTAGTGTTAATACAAACCAGATCTATGTGATGAAGGCCGACAGTACTTCTGCAATCCGCAAGGTTGTTTCAGGAAGAGTGTTGGGTGATAAGGTTGAGGTGCTTGGTGGACTTGCAGAAAACGAGCAGATCATTATTTCAGGACAGGTGAATCTTTCTGAAGGTGCAAAAGTAAATGTGATCAGGTAACAGTGGTCCCATCATCCAAAAACAAAGAACAATGAAATTAGCAGAAATATCAATCAAACGACCCTCGCTGGTGATCGTTTTGTTTACAATACTTACGCTTGGGGGTATCCTGAGTTATACATCGCTCAACTATGAGCTGCTTCCGAAGTTTGCCCCAGCAGTGGTTTCCGTGGTGACTGTTTATCCCGGTGCTTCACCTGCTGAAGTTGAGAATACCGTGTCGCGCAAAATTGAAGATGCGGTTGCTTCGATGGAAAATATCAAGAAGCTGGAATCAAAATCATTTGAAAGTCTTTCACAGGTTACCATAACGCTAAACAACGGTGCCGATGTTGACTTTGCATTGAATGATGCACAACGTAAGGTGAACGCAATCCTTGGCGATCTGCCCGAGGATGTTGATCCTCCTTCACTCAATAAATTCTCGCTGGATGATCTTCCGGTGATCACGATTTCTTCATCTGCAAAACTGGATGAACAGCAGTTTTATGATCTGATGGATAAAAGGATCTCATCTGTTCTTTCCCGTGTTCCCGGTGTGGCACAGGTTAACCTGATCGGTGGCCAGGAACGTGAGATCAAAGTGAATATCAATGCATCAAAACTCGAAGGTTTTGGTCTTTCTCTTGCACAGGTTCAGAACGCGATACTTTCATCAAATCTGGACTTTCCTACAGGTAGTGTGCAGACAAGACAGAAAGATATCCTTGTTCGCCTTGCAGGTAAATACAAAAATGTAGAGGAATTACGAAACCTCGTGATTGTATCTGCGGCAGGCCGTGAGATCAGGTTGAAAGATGTGGCGGAAGTTCAGGATGCACAAAAAGATGTTGAAAAGCTTGCAAGGGTTGATGAGCAAAGCTCAATCGCTTTGCAGATAATCAAGCAGTCAGATGCAAACGCAGTGGCGGTGAGTGATGGTGTCAAGGAAAGTATCGCAAAACTCACAAAAGATTATACTGCACAGGGCTTGTCACTGACCATCGTTAATGATAGTTCAGAATATACCCTTGAATCTGCCAATGCGGTGATCCATGATCTTATGCTCGCGATCGTACTTGTGGCTTTTGTAATGTTATTTTTCCTGCACAGTATACGTAATGCCGCGATCGTAATGGTTGCGATCCCTGCTTCACTTATTGCCACCTTTATTGGTATGAGTCTGCTGGGATATTCATTGAACCTGATGTCATTGCTGGCGCTTTCACTGGTGGTTGGTATTCTTGTGGATGATGCGATCGTAGTGCTTGAAAATATTTATCGCCACATGGAGATGGGGAAGAATCGTGTGCGTGCATCATATGATGCAACCAAGGAGATTGGGTTCACCGTTACTGCGATCACACTTGTTATCGTGGTTGTGTTCCTCCCAATCGCGTTCAGCACAGGTCTTGCAGCAGATATCCTGAAAGAATTCTGTGTTACTGTTGCGATCGCTACGAGTTTATCATTGCTTTCCTCTTTTACAATTGTTCCCTGGTTGTCTTCAAGATTCGGAAAGCTGGAACATATATCCGGCAAAACATTTTTTGGAAAGATCCTGCTTGGTTTTGAAGCAGGTCTTGAAAAATTCACCAACTGGGTTACAGGAATACTTAAATGGTGTCTTGGTCATAAGAAGCTGACGATGGGCGTCGTATTGAGTTTGCTTGTGGCATCCTTCTATCTCGTTGGTGCAGGTTTTATTGGTGCTGAATTCTTTGCAAAATCTGATCGTGGAGAGTTCCTCGTGCAGATCGAAATGCCAAAAGATGCGTCGATAGAAGAAACCAACCTGATGACTCAGCGTGCTGAAAAATACCTGAAGACCAAAAAAGAAGTGGTGCGTCAGATCACCACGGTTGGTCAGTCAAGTGATGGTGGTACCGCTGCAACACAGTCCACAGCTTACAAGGCAGAGATCTCTGTAAAGCTGGTTCCTAAACAGGAACGTCTTGATGATTCTTATGTCTACGCGGCAAAGATCAAAAGAGAACTCGAACCAATTCTTGTTGGTGCGAAAGTCAAATCAGTTCCGGTGAGTATTCTTGGTACGCCTGAGCAGGCGCCATTGGCCCTTGTTGTTACCGGTCCTGATCTTGATAGTGTACTTGTGTTTGCGGAAGGTGCAATGAAAGAACTTAAAAAGATCAAGGGTTCCAGCGAAGTAAAACTTTCCGTTGAATCGGGAAATCCCGAGATCAATGTACAGGTTGATCGTGACAAGATGGCTTCACTTGGTCTGAATCTTTCGACTGTTGGTTCTACCATGCAGACTGCATTCAGTGGCAACACAGATGGTAAGTTTCGACAGGGTGAATATGAATATGATATCAATATCAGGTATGATCAGTTCAACCGTGAGCAGGTAAGTGATGTAAGCAACCTGATATTTGTAAATGATAGGGGGCAGCAGATCCGTTTAAGTCAGTTTGCATCGGTGACTGAAGGCTCTGGTCCGAGCCAGCTTGAAAGAAGAGATAAGAGTACCTCTGTTACTGTACAGTCGCAGGTTGTAGGTCGCCCTTCAGGTACCCTTGCTACAGAGTGGGAGCAAACTTTTGATAAGCTTGCAAAACCAACCGGCGTTGCTTATGTGTGGGGTGGTGATATGGAGAACCAGAGTGAAGGTTTCGGGTCGATGGGTATTGCATTGCTTGCTGCGATCGTACTTGTTTACCTCATCATGGTGGCTTTGTATAATAGCTTTATTCATCCGCTGGTGGTATTGTTTTCTATTCCGATGGCGATCATTGGAGCGTTCCTTGGTCTTGCGCTCACCAATAATTCACTGAACATCTTTACAATACTTGGTCTGATCATGCTGATCGGTCTTGTGGCTAAGAATGCGATCATACTTGTTGATTTTACAAATCAGCGAATAGCTGAAGGTGAATCAACTTTCCAGGCACTTCTTGATGCGAACCATGCCCGTTTGCGTCCGATCCTTATGACAACGATTGCGATGGTGATCGGTATGTTACCGATTGCACTTGCAAGTGGTGCGGGTGCTGAGTGGAAGAATGGTCTTGCCTGGGTTATTATCGGCGGATTGCTGAGTTCGCTTTTCCTTACACTCATCGTAGTGCCCGTGATGTACGCAATCTTTGATAAGCTCACGAAGAAATTCGGTAAGAAGAAAGATAAAAAGATTGAAGAACTGATGGTAGAAGATTATGTAGCCGGATAAGTCTTTTTCGGGTTTAGGGTTTATTAGTTAGATGCCGGTCCCACCATTTCAGGTGGGACCTTTTTATTTTACAAAAGGTCTTCAAAAAATGATTTTGTTATATGTTACATTTTGATATATTTATCTTGAATTTGGTTCCGAGTCTTCTCTGAACTATCTCACCTAAACCATTAAACCTT
>JBEVNF010000506.1:0-3595 GCA_040508255.1 Flavitalea sp. | reverse complement strand
CGGGCCTGATCCCTGAAAAAATCGATTTTATAAACGAGGTCTCATATGCATTGAGGGTCATATGTACATCGGGAGATACGAGTTATCCTGAATATCCTGACAGATGGTATAGAAAAACGGAGGATAGTGCTATTGCAGTTTACGGAAACTATGCTGAAGATCTGTTCAGGATAAAAGCAAAAGGGATATTGAGGATCAGGAATCTGTTTGGAAATGATGAATACAAATTCGAAACGGTGGAGGTTGAATCAGAAGATTTCAACGCGCTGAATAAGAACTTCCGGTTGGCAACGACATTCAGATTATAAATAAACACGCATATTCATTCAGACGAAACCGGCCTTTTTGCCGGTTTTATTTTGGTGTTAATCGTTGGAATGAATTTTTAGCGGATCCTAAACAACAATAAAACATCACCATGCCCCAATCAAATAAATCTATTTTGGAAAAAGCAAACGCAGCAGTGTCTGCAGGAGATCATGAAGGCTTTTTACAATTTTGTACCGAGGATTGCCGCTGGGTATTTCTGAATGATAAAACGCTGGCGGGAAAATCTGAGATTCGTGCATGGATGAAAACAGAATACATCAATCCACCAAAATTCCAAGTAGAGCGATTTATTTCTGAAGAAGAGTTTGTTGTGGCAATGGGTGAGATCACAATCACCGATGCAAAGGGAAACTCAATTACATCCGATTATTGCGATGTCTGGAAATTTCGGGAAGGAAAGATGGCAGAGCTAAGGGCGTTTGTGATGGAGAAATAATCTGCAAATGTAAAGCATCATACAGATAGACTACAAGGTATCGTTCAGAATTTTATTCTGTAATCTGTTGTGGATTTCATTGCTTTCAAAGAAACTCTTATTATTTTGGTAGAAACCTTTTCCTTTATGCGTGTCTTTAACCTGATCATCTTGGGTATTCTATTTTTTGCTGACTCAAATGCTCAATCAAACCGAAAAATCTCAACCACAATATTTGCCCAGGGCAATCTTACCTTGCACGATTATACCATCGGAAATAATCCATGGGCCATTGGTATGGGTTTCCAGACAGAGATCAGGACAAAATCAAGATTCAGCCCGATGCTTGAAATCACTGGGGATGCATACCTGGCAGATGATAAGGTTCTGAGAGTTGATCCTGATGGGAATGAAACTAATGTAGACAATGACGTACCCGGTATGGTGAATATTTTCGGGGGAGCAGCTTACAGAACTTCGGACATGGCTTTTGTAGCGCTTACTGCAGGTCCGAGTTTAATTAACGGAAAGATCTTCTTCGGAATAAAACCAGCATTTGGATTTTATTTTGATGAGAAACATCGCTGGACAGGCAAATTATCATACATCCATGTATTTGACAGAACAAAATTAAATAAGCAGGATTTTGTTTCATTGAGCGCTGCGATCGGGGTACGGTTGTTCTAGAGGCAGAAAGAATATCTGAAAATGTAAATCCCTAATTAGTTACTGCTCCCGGTTCGCTTGTG
Organism: Flavitalea sp.; assembly: GCA_040508255.1. Classification (GTDB taxonomy): domain Bacteria; phylum Bacteroidota; class Bacteroidia; order Chitinophagales; family Chitinophagaceae; genus DATHKG01. The sequence goes on along the minus strand of JBEVNF010000506.1, from coordinate 2,101 downwards.
ACCAACAGTACCGGTATTCATTTTTTTGATCAACGTAAACGTGCCATTTTTTTCAAGAAAAATTTTATCAATATCTGAAAGATCATTCGACATAGTGTATTGGCGTATTGCCTGAAATATATGATCTTTTGAAAGCTGTGCCCGCCGCAAACTCGTCGCAATAAATATCCCTTTTTCAAACAACAGAATCTCATCTCCTTCAATCCATCCACTTGCAACAGAACTGGTAGCGACAAGAGTTCCTATCAATCTGTGAAATACAGCGATCACCGTACTTGAGATCAACACGAGATCAAGTTCTGAGGCTCCTACAATACCACGGCTAAGGATTGCACCCAACAGGATAATAATAACATTGTCGAAACTTGTACCCAATCCGAAGGACCGGCGCCCTGAGATTCTAAGAAGAACTATCGCGAAAAGAAAGATGATCACAGATCGGGCGAGCATCTGAAGTATTGTGATGTTTTCCCCGTGCCCAAAAAGAGTATCCAAAAAATTGGTATCCATTGTGTTTATGGAAGGTTGCTACAGAATTATGCCACAATGCGAATCAATTAATGTGAGACCATTAATCCAGGTGACAGCTCCAACCTTTACAGGTTTGATTATTGATGCATTTGTATCAATCAAAAACAATCAAAATGCCAAACGCAATTAATTATATCAACCCGGATGGTCTTTCGAAAAATCCGGCATTTACTCAGCTTGTAACAACTGAGGGTGCAGGCAAAACGATCTATATCGGAGGCCAGGACGCAGTAAACGCCAAAGGTGAAGTTGTTGGTAAAGGTGATCTTGTAACGCAGACTGGCCAGGTGATGGACAATATAAAACTGGCACTTGAATCGGTTGGTGCGGGTTTTGAAAATCTCGTAAAACTTACGATAATAATCAAACAGGGAGAAGACATCCGCCAGGGGTTCCAGGCTTCTCAGAAATATCTTGGAGGATTGAGAAACCCACCCGCAATCACAGGATTCTTCGCGTCTGCTCTCGCCCACCCCGATTACCTGGTTGAAGTAGAAGCGATTGCATTTGTTGCAGGCTGAGCTATGAATATACCCTTGCGTTCATATCTTTGAACAACAATGGCTAAATTGAAATGAATGTTATTGAATTGAAGTTTGATGGATATCTTATCTCCACTGACAAGAGTAAATTGGACCTGATCGCAATACATGATTTCCTGTCCCGGTATTCTGGGTGGAGCGATAATATTTCTCTCGAACGCGTAAAAAAATCCATCGAAAATTCATTAAATTTTGGATTGTATTTTAACGACCAGCAGGTTGGTTTTGCAAGGGTTATCTCAGATTTCTCTACCATAGCTTACCTGGGCGACATCTATTTGCTTGACAAATACAGGGGCGCAGGATTATCAAAAAAACTGATGGATGTTGTTATGTCGCATCCTGATCTGCAGGGACTAAGAAGATGGATACTACTTACCTCGACTGCAGATTGGCTGTATGAGAAATACGGCTTTGTGAAAGTTCCCAACCCTGATGTTTATATGGAGCTATATAACCCTGATGTTTATAAAAAATAGTCGTTCTGAAATATCCGCAAATTATCATCAATCAATGACCCTTAAACTTCTTGTAATACGTAGCGCGAATCCGCAAACACTTTCAGAATTTTATGCGGTATTAGGTTTAGCATTTGAATACCATTGCCATGGCAACTCACCCATGCATTACTCTGCTGACATGAATGGGACGACGCTTGAAATTTATCCACTCACAAAAAGTCAGCAAGAGCCTGATCGAAATTTAAGATTGGGTTTTAGCACAGGAGATTTTGAAACCGTAATTCAAACATTACGTAGCATGGACATAAAGATTCACACAGAGCCGACAAATACCGATTTTGGCTACATGGCTGTGGTAGGTGATCCGGATGGAAGAAAGATTGAAATTTATAAAAACTAAATGTTTCTGAAATCAAATGTATTCAATCAGCAATATTATAAAGGACATTTCGCACCGCCCGTATCAACTGCCATCAGGTAGGTGGAGATATTACCAGGAGTGGAACCATGCAATTTTTCTTCATTACATAATCCCTCTGGAAAGACTGAGACCACTGGTACCTGCAA
>JBEVNF010000501.1:0-3164 GCA_040508255.1 Flavitalea sp. | reverse complement strand
TCGCTGTCCAGGCCAAAACCCATAAACACGATCTTGATCCCAAGCTCTTTTTCAAACAAAGCACAGATCGGAATACTTCCACCACCACGAACAGGTACTGGTTTCTTGTTGAATGTTGCTTCAATTGCCTTTTCTGCAGCGCGATATGCTTTTGAATCAACAGGAGTCATATAGGGTTCACCTCCATGATGTTCTTCGGCTTTTACAGTAACACCTGCAGGCGCAATCTCTTTAAAGTATTTAAGCAACTTTTCAGTAATCACATCAGATGATTGATTGGGTACAAGACGTGCTGAGATCTTTGCACTCGCTTTGGAGGGAAGTACAGTCTTCGCCCCCTCACCGGTATAACCGCCCCAGATACCATTCAGTTCCAGCGTTGGACGAATACCTGTTCTTTCATTTGTGCTGAAACCTTTTTCACCCCAGAGAGATGAAACACCAAGATCATCTTTATATTCCTGTTCGCTGAACGGAGCCTGCGCCATTAATTTTCTTTCGGCATCAGGAGATTCAACAACATCGTCATAAAAACCAGGTATGGTAATATGATTGTTTTCGTCGTGACAGCTCGCTATCATTTTTGAAAGTATGGTGATAGGGTTGGCGACAGCACCACCATACACGCCGCTGTGAAGATCACGATTTGGTCCGGTCACTTCCACTTCGATATAGCTCAGTCCGCGAACACCTATATCGATAGAAGGATTCTCCAGGGAGATCATTGCTGTGTCGCTGATAAGTATTACATCGGACTTCAGTAAGTCTTTGTTGGAAGAAACAAACTTTGCAAGGTTTGGTGAACCTATCTCTTCTTCACCTTCGATGAGGAATCTGACGTTGGTCGGGAGTGAATTTGTCTGAACCATTGTTTCAAATGCTTTCACATGCATGTAGAACTGTCCCTTATCATCACATGCACCACGTGCATAGATCTTACCATCTTTGATCACTGGTTCAAACGGACCACTGTGCCATAATTCAAGCGGATCTGCGGGTTGCACATCATAGTGACCGTAAACAAGTACCGTTGGTTTTGATGGATCGATTATTTTTTCACCGTATACTACCGGGTGGCCCTCGGTTTCATAAATTTCTACCTTATCTGCCCCTGCAGCCAGAAGTTGTTGTTTAACAGCTTCAGCACACTGCTTCATATCTGGTTTGTTTTCACTTCTTGCGCTGATACTGGGAATTCTCAGGAGTGCGAGCAATTCATCAAGAAATCTATCTTTATTCTTCTGCTGATATTCTTTCCAGGCTTGCATGCTTACAGTTTATTTTAGGCAACGCAGGATGCGTCACGGTGATTTATAAACTGCAAAAATACAGAAACAGAACCGGATAGTGTTTAATCAAATCGTCAGGCGAAGGCGAATGAGAATCCGCTCATAATAACGATCATTAATACAAGAATAATGACAATGGTTCTTTCAATGTTTAACAGACGGTAGCTTGAATTTTTCATAACTGAAATTTCAAAATTAAAGCCATAAGAATGCGTCCGGAAATGGGATTGATTTAGCGGTATCTTTTTTGAGCCATCAACGGTTTATCCTCAACAGAATGCATGTACGATCAACGTACTTATGACCAAATAAAATTTTTGATCCGGAGTTTCTAACGGCTGGGAGAAGATTTCTACTTTAAGCGATCATCGATCGGCAGAGCTGCGTAGCAGCAGGTTGGAGGAGGAGGGGATTCCGGATGTTTGATTCTAACTATCCAATATCCGTACCATAAATCTGTAGTATCGGAATAAAAATTCAGCTCAGCCATAACTCCTTGAAAAACAAACGGTGATCATATTGATCACCGTTTGAGAATGTAAGTTTTATGTTGAGTGCGTTTATGCGCCTTCGAAACGAGCCTGTACCGCATCCCAGTTCACCACTTTCCAGAAATTTTCAATGTATTCTGGTCTCTTGTTCTGGTATTTAAGATAATAAGCATGTTCCCAAACATCAAGACCCAGCAATGGAGCACCTTTCAGGTCAGAGACATCCATCAACGGATTATCCTGGTTTGGCGTTGAACCAATGGTAAGTTTTTTACCTGGTGCAACTACCAGCCATGCCCAACCGCTTCCGAATCTTGTTTTTGCTGCTTCTCCAAACTGAGTTTTAAAAGCATCGAATGAATTAAAATCTTTTTCTATAGCTGCAAGCAATTTACCGGATGGTTTGCCGGTGCTTTTTGGTGAAAGTGATTTCCAGAACAATTCATGGTTGAAATGACCACCACCATTGTTACGTGCCTTTACAGAATACTTTGAGATTTTCTGCAGTACATCTTCCAATGGTTTTTTTGTGTCGATCTTTTCTGCTACTGCTGCTTCATTCAAAGCCTTTGCATAGGCAGCCGCATGTTTTGAATAATGGATCTCCATGGTCATTGCGTCTATAGACTGCTCAAGATCGCCATATCCGTAGGCGAGAGGAGTTTGTTCGAAGCCTGTCTTGTAAACATTATTTGTATCGGACACGCGTGCTGTGTTGTCTGCCGCGAAGATCGAGTCTGGTAAGATTGCTACTGAGCCAAGCGCCAGCGCAGAATTTCTGATGAACTTTCTGCGTGAATTATCATTGTTAACTGACATATAAAAGTTGGGTTTTAATTTTAAAGTGGTCCGGGATTGTTTGCATCTTCCATCGCCTCTTTTTCAGTTACTTTTTCAATGGTCTGTTCTTTTTTCTTCCCGGTGAGTTTCCTGAACAAAGGTGCTATCTTTTTAAATAGCCTGTTGTAAAATTCTTTATTCATGATCTGTGAATCATTCCGCGCTTTCGAGATAAGGAAAAATCCAACCGGCAATAATACCAGTGAAGCCATCCAGATACCGGCGAACGGAGTCATCACATCCTGTTTTACAAACTTCTTTCCGAAATTATTAAGCAGGAAAAACACTACAAAGAAGATCACAGCAAATACAACCGGGGTTCCAATACCGCCTTTACGAACGATAGAACCCAATGGTGCACCAATCAAAAACATTACCTGTACAGCACTTTCCATAGAGAACTTTGAGTGCCATTCGATCTGGTACATTCGTAATTCATTTCTTCTTGCCTCGTATTCAGAAGCAGTTAAATCCATCGTGCTTTTTGAAAGATTTACCTGGGATACACCTGCATCCATTACTTCGCGTTTTGCACTATCGGGAA
>JBEVNF010000059.1:0-7599 GCA_040508255.1 Flavitalea sp. | reverse complement strand
GATAGCAAAATAAAACCTTGCGTTGTTTTAATGGCCCTAATTGAGTTATCGCTTCCTCGTTCGATTGCCAAAGCCTTAAGATTGCCCGTAAAGAGTCCTGAGCGGCAGCAAATAAAGGTTCTAAAGCGGCTTTTAAAAAAGGCAAGGTTCACTGAGTTCGGTCAGAAATATCATTTCGACGAAATCCTCCTCAGTAAGCATCCCGAAAAGAAATTCCAGGAGCTGGTTCCCACCTTTGATTACAACACCATTTACCAGGAGTGGTGGCATAAAACCCTCGAGGGCAAACCGGATATCTGCTGGCCGGGAAAGATCAAATTTTTTGCGCTTAGCTCCGGTACTTCAGAGTCTGCAAGCAAATACATTCCCATCACCAATGACCTGATGCGTGGAAACCGTATCATCATGGTGAAACAATTATTGAGTTTACGCACCTATCACGATATACCCGTTAAGAACATCCGCAAAGGATGGCTGATGCTTGGCGGTAGCACAGATCTTCAGAAAGGCCCCGGTTATTATTCGGGTGACTTAAGCGGCATCACCGCGAAAAAAGTGCCTTTCTGGTTCTCTCCTTTTTACAAACCGGGAAAGAAGATCGCACGTACAAAAGACTGGAACAAAAAGATCGAAGCCATCGTTGAAGAAGCCCCTAACTGGGACATCAGTTTTCTTGTTGGTGTGCCGGCATGGATCCAGATGTGTATGGAAAAGATCATTGAGCGTTACAAACTCAAAACGATCCATGATATGTGGCCAAACCTCACCTTCTTTGTGCATGGTGGCGTTTCTTTCGAGCCATATAAAAAAGGATTTGAAAAGCTGATCGCAAAGCCTCTTACCAACATCGAAACTTATCTCGCGAGTGAAGGCTTTATCGCATACCAGGATCGCCAGCACGCTGATGGCTTAAGACTTGCTTTGAGTGAGCATATCTTTTTTGAATTTGTTCCTTTCGATGAAAAGAATTTTGATGCAGAGGGAAACCTGCTGCCGGATTCTCAGAAACTCATGATACATGAGCTTGAAGAAAATAAGAATTACGCAATCCTACTCAGTACAACTGCGGGAGCATGGCGTTATCTTATCGGCGACACAGTAAAGCTTGTGAACAAACAACGCTCAGAGATCATCATTACGGGTCGTACAAAACATTTCCTTAGTCTTGTTGGTGAGCATCTCAGTGTTGACAACATGAATAAGGCAATTCAGCTTGTTACAAACGAACTCAATATCTCCATTCCGGAATACACTGTTGCCGGTGTTCCTTACGGATTGTTTTTCGCGCATCAGTGGTACGTTGCCTGTGACGACGCAGTTGATGCAGAATTGCTTGGTCAGAAGATCGATGAAAAGCTCAAAGCTTTGAATGATGACTATGCAGTTGAGCGTGAAAGCGCATTGAAAGATGTGAAAGTAAAGATTCTTCCTGAATCTGCTTTCATGGAATTTATGCGTCAGAAAGGAAAGGTTGGTGGTCAGCACAAATTCCCGCGTGTAATGAAAGGGAAGATGAATGAAGACTGGACCAAATTCCTTGAAACAGGTTCCGTATAACTCCATTTCCTCTCTACGCATTTATTTGTAAATTGTCGCTTTATGTGGCAGGCATTATTAAGTGGACTTACGCTGGGGTTTATTCTTGCGCTATCTGTTGGGCCGGTGATCTTCACGATCATCAAGCAAAGCATCAACAATGGGCATGTGGGCGGTTTTAGTTTTGTTGCGGGTGTCTGGGTGAGTGACATTGTTCTCGTTGTGGTCAGCAACGCTTTCTCTGCACTGGTAACCGAGTTGCTTGTTTACAAAAATGTGATCGCTTATGTGGGCAGTCTGTTCCTTGTAGTAATGGGCGTTTATTATTTGTTTTTCAAAAAGATCACATTGCGGGCGGAGTCGGATCCATCATTGCTGAAGTTCAGCCGCATGGATATCGCGAAACTTTTTTCAAGCGGCTTTCTGCTCAATACGCTGAATCCAAGTGTATTTATTTTCTGGCTCACTACAGCCACCACTTTTGCAGTAAAGTATAATTTCCAGGAAAGGGTGATTATATTTTCAGTTTGTCTTGCCCTGAATATTGTTGCGGATATTTTCAAAGTTTTCATGTCCGGCAAACTTCGCAATCGTTTGACGCTGCATAATATTTCGCTGATCAACAAAGTTTCCGGAACAATTCTTATTGGTTTCGGCATAGCGCTGCTGTATGGCGCGGTTTATTTAACAAAATCTTAGACGCAGTGGTGGGATGGCAGAAGAATTGAAATTCTTTTTGTGTCACCTTCGCATAGCTCCTTTACTAAACGAATCGCTACATGAGATCGACTCTACTTTTGCTGGCCAGCTTCATATTTACCATCCCTGTATTCAGTCAGTCAAATGATTTTATTGTTCTCAAAAAACGAAATAACCGCACGCTGAAAACTTACGGCGCAGGCTCATTCTTGTCAGCAAAAACCGGTACCGGTTACCAGCTTAATGGTTATATCAGGGCGATCAGGAACGATTCAATATTTATCACCCAGCAGGAAACAAAACTGATGTCTACTGATTTTGGTCAGCGCATCGATACATCATTTTATACTTTCGGATTCCGCTACCAGGACATTACTGAATTTTATTTTCAGCGTCAGTATGATCAGATAGGACGCAAGCGGGGATTGGCACAAACACTTATTCCTCCAATCTTGATCCTTGGTGGCTCGGGGTATATTGTTCTTGAACTTGTGAACACAGCTTATCGTAGAGAACCTTTGAATGATAGGGGGAAACTCCTATCTCTTGGTATTGCTGCAGGTGTTGCCGGTACTGGTGTTTTGATCAATCAGTTGAATAAGGGAAAGAATAAAGTGGGAAAGAAGTATGTGGTGCATTATGTGAAAGCAAAGTAGCAACGGGTGTGTGTGAAGGGGTTTTGATCCGCTGATTTTGCTTCGCAATATCTTTCCTAATACTGTAGTGTTGGCTTGTTTTCGCTCGCAAAATAGGCGTAAGAAAACCCCTTCGCACACACCCTGGTTCATACATTTCCGAGTTAGTTTTGGAATAGTTATTTCTTGCTGCAATTATTTGCGTCGATCTCTTTCAATTTAATACTTTTGAGTTGGGGCAATTATTATTAAAGGATGCCGTTAAGTGCGAACACAGTACGTGCACCAAAGTATTTTTCTGAATGGCGATCAAAAAAAAAGGATTGGGCCTCCGTGTATGGAGATTTATTAAAAGGCTTTTTATATTCCTTTTCTTTTTTCATCTATTTTATGTTCTCCTTTTGAAATGGGTGAACCCGCCGGTTACAATCACACAACTAGTAAGTCTTGTTACGTTTGAAGGTCTGAAGCGTGACTATGTTGATTATGACGAGATGTCTAATTATGCAAAACTCTCAGTGATCTGTGCAGAAGATCAGCGTTTTCCTGAGCACAACGGTTTCGATTGGAAAAGCATTGAAAAAGCAATGGAGCATAATGAAAAGCATCCCAAAAAAGTGCGTGGCGCTTCAACGATCAGTCAGCAGGTCGCAAAAAACGTTTTCCTCTGGCAGGGCAGAAGCTGGATCCGTAAAGGGCTTGAGACGTATTTTACTTTCGTAATAGAAATAGCATGGGGCAAACGCAGAATCCTTGAGATGTATCTGAATATCTCTGAAATGGGTGAAGGCATATATGGTATTGAAGCGGCATCACAGGCCTATTTTAAAAAGCCCGCGCTGAAACTCACAAGAAGCGAAGCGGCAATGATCGCAGCCTCTTTGAGAAATCCAAAGATTTATACAGTGAAGCCGATTTCGAAGTTTGTAGCTTCAAAATATCCATGGGTTCTTGGACAAATGAAAAATCTGCAGGGCAAAGAAAGCATCCAGGCTATCATTCAATGATCATTGCATCTCAAAAGGAAAAGTAACACTGTTCAGTGTTGGCTGGTTCCTGATCCTCGACTCTGTCGCAAGTCTTCCATGAAGTTCTCCTTTTCTGTCAGGAATTTTAAAGCTGAGATTCAATTCAGTTTTAACAGTGGTCAACTCCTTTACTTTCACCACTGATGAATAATACTCCGGAACCGTATCCTTCTTCATGATCCCTATCTGAATTATTGCTTCACTATATGGAGCCTGTTTAAAAATTTCGAGATAATGTTTAGGAACCTTCACGGTACATGTAAGCGTTAGATTACCATTTACAGCAACGACATCCTTTATATCTTCAAACCTGATCCTCGGAAATGAAAAAAATGTATCTATCACCGCACCGCCATTATACTCTTTACCTTTCCCCTTCACCGAATCATTCAAAATATAAGGATCATATCTTCCCAGCGCAAAAACAGTTTTACCAAGCAATGAATCGTTGATTGGCCAGTAGTTGAAATTATTGCGACGATAATCCGGTGTATTGAGAGAATAGGATGGGATACCGGTGTAAAACCAATACTTGGATGCCTGCTGATAAGAACTAACGGCTACAAGCGGCAGTCCTTTAGACTGGCTCCGCAGATGGTTTGCCCACACTGTGTTCTGATGAAATTCATCTTTCTTGATCCATGACGCACCGCGCATTTCCATAACCAGGTAAACCCTGAATACGAGCACGATCGCAAGACTAAAGATCACCGTGTTAAAGATCCAGCCCTGCATACGCTGACGATCGATAAGATACTGATGACAAAGTATGATCAGCGAAACAAAAACAGGAACGGTCCAGTTTGGCTCTACACGTCCTTTCAAGGTGCTCACAAAAAAGAAAAGATAGAAGCCAACCATCGAATACTTCAACGCTTTCTCTGTAATCGAAACTGGCCTGTGTCTGAATGCTGCCCAAAGGAACAGCCATCCCATTAACGGACCCGCAAGCAGTAGTTGCGACAATATATACTCTGTTGTAAATGCAAACTGATAATGTGTTGCATTGCGTTCAACAAGATGATATTGTACTGATGGAAAATCATTGTTGTATTGCCAGTAAAGATGCGGTGCAAACAATATCAATGCAGTGATCGCCGCGAGATAGGTCTGATATTTTGCAAATAGTTTGATGTTCGAGAGAAGCGTGAAGAACACTATCAGTACACCATGATATTTACTGTACAACATCAGTGCGATGTTGAGTCCCAGCAACAGCGTATTACCGATGCTCATGTTATCTGTAAATCGTTTATACAGCAGGAAGAACGTGGCTGTAAAAAACATTAGCGGCAAATCAGGTGCTGCGACGATTCCACCAACCTGTGCAACGGCAAGCGACATCAGTATGCCATAAAACAACAGCGGATTCTTTTTCGAAACCAATGCCTGGATCACAAACAGTGTCGCCGTGTTCATGATAACGATGAAGAATCTTGCACCCAGTTCACCAGGGAATAACAAAGTGCCGGCCTTGATCAGCATGGCGATCATTGGTGGGTGATCATAGTAACCCCAGGCAGGAAACAAACTGTACATCCAGTAGTATGCCTCGTCGTCCAACAACTCAGTAGATGCCGCCTGTATAAGGTTCATCGCGAACCATGCTCCGTAAAATACGAGGCGGTGATGTTTTTTGATAAATATCTCGAGATCCATGCGGCTGCGAAATTACAATAATAATGCTCCCCTCCCTTCCAGGGAGGGGGTAATCAAGGCTTTGGCGTGACGGGAAGGGTCAGGAGCGACAGCTACAAATTAACCTATCCCAACACGGCCTCAACCGCCATCTTCAGTCTGTCATCATAACTCCCGCTGATCTCAACCCACGGAACATTCTGTGTTGTAAGAATCTGCTTGTAGATATGGTATAATTTTTCGCGCGTTTCAAGATCAGGGTATTCGCGCAGTTCATCTTTTACCCAGGGAAGGTCGATATTACAAAGCAGGTAAAGATCATAAGGTCTCTCTGCGATCTGTTCCAGTATCCAGGTATGGCATCTTTCAAAAACAAACTCGCACCATACCTGCATCACATACATGTTGGTATCGATGAACAAAAGCTTTTCGGGCTTTAGATCATCTTTCAAAAGCTCCCTTTCCTTTTCAAGTTCCAGGGTCATCTGTCCGTGAGCGATCGTTAGCAGATCATCGTAGGTATAGTCCATACCATGTTGAAGAAGGTACTGTCTTGCATACTCAGGAACCCAGACAGTATCAAAGTGCGCGGCGAGTTGCTCACAGAGCGTGCTTTTCCCGGTTGATTCGGGCCCGATGATCACTATACGTTTAGACTTCTGCATGCCCTTGTTGTTCTGCTTGTTTGATTTTCCGGTTCCAGGATATATAACCCATGATTGCAAGCACCAGCAGCACTACATATTGTACGCTTGTAAACACTGCCTGCTTGTAAAAGTATAATGGTATGGATGCGATGTTGGTAAGGATCCACCATAACCAGTTCTCTATCTTTTTTCTTGCCATCAGCCACATACCGGCGTAGGCAGCGGCAGATGCGAAAGAGTCTGCAATTGGAACCTTGCTGTCAGTGAAAGTTTTCAGGATCAGGTAAAGGATACCCCAGCATGCGCTGAAAAATAAAATCGTCTGGTGCCATTCACTATTACTGGAGCGTGTGATCTGCAACTCATGCTGACCATCACTCTTTCTTCGTTTGGCCCAGAGTATCCAGCCATAGATACTCATTACAGTATAATAAAAATTGAGACTTGCCTCGGCGTACAGGTCCCACCAGGCAAAACAGAACCAGGTGTAGAGTATCGTATTCACAAGGCCGGTGGGATATACAAGAATGTGCTCCATTCTTGAAAAGACAACGCTCGCAATACCAAAGAACACGGCTACGTATTCAAGCCATGTGGTGTTTTGGATACCGGTAATAAAGGATTCGAGCAAATTGTGCATAATAATCAGGCGATGCAAGATAGCAGGCCTTTAGCACAAAATCAACATAATAAAATAACCCCTGCTTCGCTATCGCTTCGGCGGGCGCGCCCACATGCGATGAGTGAAGAAGGGGTTCATATAAACAGTTCTGAAAAAAATTACTCAGCTTCTGCCACAACCTCTGAAACCTCAGGGATCATACGCTTCATCATGCCTTCGATACCCGCTTTCAGGGTGATCATTGAAGATGGGCAACCGCTGCAGCTTCCCTGCAACATCAAATTCACAACACCTTCGTTATAGCTTTTGAACTGGATAGCACCGCCGTCCATTTCAACTGCAGGCTTTACGTAGTTCTCAAGAAGTTCTTTGATACGCTTTACAACATCATCATCGTCAGCTTCAATTGTATTTGAACTTTCCTGTTTGATGGTCGCAACCTGGTCCTCATTAACAACAGGTTTTGTGTTGTCTTCGAGATATTCTTTCAAAAACTGGCGAATCACCGGAACCACATCGCTCCATTCAGTTTCGTTGGTTTTTGTAAGCGTAACAAAGTTGCTGGCAATAAACACTGCCTTTATAAATGGGAAGCCAAACAGCTCAGTTGCCAATGGTGATGGCGCAGCGCTGGTGACATCAGAAAAATCAATGCTTTTACCTGGATAAAGAAGTTTGTTCGCAACGAACTTCATTGTTTCCGGGTTTGGTGTCATCTCGGTATATATGCTGATGACCGGGTTTCCTGTCTTAATCATGCTAACTAATTTGCTACAAAAGTAACACAGTTTATG
>JBEVNF010000496.1:0-7608 GCA_040508255.1 Flavitalea sp. | reverse complement strand
GGCTTCGAATTAATCCAACAGCTGATCCTTAACTCTTACAACACTCTTCTTATGTTTCTCAGCAAGCTCAACAAGCTCCGCAACAATGGTGGCATTCTTTCCCGCAATATCATAGCGCTCTGCAATATCTTCATTCAGATTATACAAAGCCGGGGTATCTAATTTTTTCAATTCGTCAGGATAAGCTATTTCACTGTTGCTATAGAAAAGCAGCTTGAATTTCCCTTTACGAACAGCTACCAGTTCATCACCATGATAGTAAAACATTTCTTCTCTCGGACTTTTAACTGACTTCCCGGATAGAACTGAACTCAGATCATATCCATCATAAACACGATCCGTTGGAAGCTTTCCACCGGCAAGATGAGCAAAGGTTGGCAACAGGTCAAGACTACTTCCTAATTCTGACACAAGCTCCGGCTTCACGTTGCCTTTACCCCAGATCACTGCAGGTACACGTACACCGCCCTCATAGCTCGCGCCTTTTGCGCCATAGAGTGGTCCGGTAGAACCACCATGTTCTTTAAATAATTTCCACGGACCATTGTCACTCAGGAAAATTACGTAGGTATTCTGATCAAGGCCGTTCTTCTTTAAGGCGGTAAGAATCTCTCCAACGCTCCAGTCGATCTCTTCTATCACATCACCATATAACCCGCGGGGACTTTTGCCTGCAAATTTTGGATTTGCAAACAACGGCACATGGGGCATTGAATGTGCGAGATAAATAAAGAAAGGCTTAGACTTATTATCACCAATAAACTTTACTGCTTCTTTAGTATAACGTTCCGTGAGCGTGTTTTGAATTGCTGGCTTTTCAATCTCTTCATTGTTGCGGATCAGTGGCACCTGGAAGTATTCGTTCTTCGGTTCAACGACTGCTTTCAGGTATGATACCGAATCCACCATTGCCATGTCATTGCTGTATGGTAAACCAAAATAGAAATCAAAACCATTCTGCAAAGGCAAATGCTGGCGTTGCGTTCCGAGATGCCATTTTCCTATTGCCGCAGTCGCATATCCCTGCTGTTTCAATAATTCTGCGATAGTAACCTCATCTGCAGGCAATCCTCCTTTTGATTTGGTTTGAAGCACCCTGGCCTTTTGTGTGCCCTGCATGCCGCTCCGGATAGGCAACCGGCCGGTGAGTAATCCTGCTCTTGATGGCGTACACACATTGGCTGCAACGTAAAAGTTTGTCCATTTCTGGCCTTCGGCTGCCATCCTGTCTATGTTAGGAGTTCTTATAGTTGGATTGCCGTTAGTGCTGAGATCACCATATCCCTGGTCGTCTGTAAGTATTACAATGAAATTGGGATGTTTCTGAGCGCTGGCAAAAACCGGCGCTATGGCGCAGGCGACCAGGATCAGACCCAATCTGCGTTTGTTTCTGTTGTACATAATCAATTCAGTTCTTAATTGTGAATGCTATTATTTTACCGGTGTGCCAAATATTTTCAACGCTTCAGTATCATCATACTGCAGGATCAATGCTTTCAACCTGTTTTTCAGATCAGCTACATTCTTTTGATACTTCGCATCTGTATACACGTTATGATGTTGTCCCGGATCTTTTTTCAGATCATAGAGTTCCCAGCTTTCCACGCCTTTATAAAATCTTACCAGTAAAAAATCCTGCGCACGAATTCCGAAATGTGGTGAAACATGATGTGGTTGAGGATACTCGTAATAATGATAATACGCGTCTTTTCTCCAGCCTGGTATCTTTTCCTGCTTTAGCAATGGAAGGAATGATTTACCCTGGATATCTGAAGGACGATCAACCCCTGCGAGGTCAAGGATTGTTGGTGCCCAGTCGATGTTGGAGACAAACTCTTTAACCTCTGTGCCTGGTTTGATCTTCCCGGGATATCGTGCCACGAAAGCTGTTTTCAATGATTGCTCATAGATAAATCTTTTATCGAACCAGCCATGTTCTCCAAGATAAAAGCCCTGATCAGATGCATAGATCACTACGGTATTTTCACTGAGACCTGTACTGTCGAGATAGTCAAGGATCTTCCCGATATTCCTGTCAAGCGATTTTGCGGTTGCATAGTAGTCTTTCAGATAACGTTGATACTTCCATTCAACAAGTGCCTTGCCTGTGAGTTTTTTATCTTCAAAATCCTTTGTGATCTTCCCATAGTAGTCTTTGTAGGCTTTATGTTGCTCAGGATCCAATCTTCCATACTGATCATTTTTCCTGGCAGCGTCAGAGCCGAATTTTGCACCAACTTTCAGATCAGCGTCCAGTACCATTGTTTTATCGATAGTCATATCCTGATCAAGTGCCGCCTTCCTGTTTTCATAATTGTCATAGAAATCTGCCGGTAAAGGGAAGTTGATATCATCATATGCTCCGAGGTCCTCTACATCTGGCTGCCAGCTTCTGTGTGTTGCTTTTTCACCAACAACTGCAAAAAACGGTTTAGATGTATCTCTCTTTTCAATAAAGTCAAAAAAGAAATCGCTGATCAGATTGGTAACATATCCCCTGTGTCGTACCGTATCATTGTTGTTGTTTATAAAATCAGGATTGAAATAGTTTCCCTGTCCGGGAAGTATATTAAAGTAATCAAAACCTGTTGGAAGTGAACCAAGATGCAGCTTCCCTATCCAGGCGGTCTGGTAACCACCTTTCTGTAACAATGCCGGGAACATTGTCTGGTTGTTGTCAAACACTTTTTCATTCAGCGCATAACCATTTTTATGACTGTACTTGCCTGTGAGTAAGGTTGCGCGGCTGGGACCACAGATGGAGTTTGTTACAAAGTTGTTATGGAGCAATGCCCCTTGTTTTGCGATCCTGTCGATATTGGGAGTCTGAATGAGTTTGTTACCATAAGCACTGGTTGCCTGGTAAGCATGATCATCTGAAAAGATAAAAATGATATTCGGCTGTTTGTTTTGTGCACGCAAGCCTTGCGTAACAAACATTCCGGCGAACAATAGTGTTTTGACAAGTCGTTTCTTCATTTCTGATTTTTTATTACTTTGATACCAGGTTTCAATTTAACCCTATCTCATAGGATTTCCTGAGATATACCGTTATGATTCTATTGCTTTATTTTATCACCGGGATATTGAATTTTTTTACCGGTACTTTTGTTAACAGGCATTGGTGCACTAAAATCTTTCAACTTTTTGCCAAGCAAATTGAGCAGCTCTTTTGTCTTTTCCGGGTTTGTTGCGGCTACATCTTTTTCTTCAGACAGATCTTCAGAAAGATCATATAACTCTGCAGTATTCTTTTTTTGACTGTATACCAGCTTCCAGTTGTTTTGCCTGATTGCACTGAAATAATTCGTGCCTGGGATTTCCTGTGCCTGCCAGTTGTTTGGATAATGCCAAAGCAAAACTCTTGAAGTATCCTTAAGACTATTATTCTTCAATGCAGGAACAAAAGATATTCCATCAACATTCTGAATGATCTTTTTGGGTTTGGTATGAGTCAGTTCAAGTATTGCAGGAAACACATCTTCAATGATAGTTGGATTACTTGTGATGGTTCCACCTTTTGCAAGGACAGGGTAGCGAACGATCATCGGTATTCTTATTCCGCCTTCATACACCGAGCCTTTGCCGGCGCGTAATGGCGCATTGTGCGTATGCGGGGTGCCTCCGCGTGGTGGTGCAAGTGCAAGCCCGCCATTGTCTGATAGAAACAGGATCACTGTATTTTTACTGATACCTTTTTTCTCAACAAAGTCAAGTATCTCTCCAAGACTTTTGTCCATGCCCTCAATCAGAGATGCGTATTTCGCTTCTGCCGTGTCAAGTCCTTTCTCCAGGTAAGCTTGAAAAAATCGCTTATCCGCCATTAACGGGGTATGCACCGCATAGTGTGCAAGATGCAGGAAGAATGGCTGTTGGTTGGCAACCGGCAGTTCAAGACTTTTCAGTGCTTCACTTGTGAGCGCGTCTGTGAGAAATGTTCCTGAGTTAAAATATTCTTCGAGATCAGGAACAGACTGCGCTGTGTTTTTGCCGGGAAGATTGCCATATGCGTCTTCAGATAAATAACTCTGCGGATGACCTGCTGCGTGGCCTGCAATATTCACTATAAATCCAAGATTGTATGGATTGGCTCCAGGTGTTCCCTGTGCACCCCAATGCGCCTTACCTGTGTGTATGGTGAAATAACCGGCATCCTTCAATAATTGAGGAAGGGGAGTGGCATGCACAGTTTTAGGAATCCCTGCAACAGGACTGAGTCCGTTTGTGTTCCAGTCTGCTGCATCAAAAACGCTGTCAGCTGCATCAGAATTTTTGTTTTTGAAGGGTGAGGTCCAGTTTGTGACCTTGTGATGCGCAACATTCATTCCGGTAACAAGACTCACACGGGTTGGTGTGCAAACCGGAGCGGCATATGCATTGGTGAAGAGTACTCCATCCTTTGCAAGGCGAGACATGTTTGGTGTCCTGTACTTTTTGTTATTTGGTGTTTCACTACCTGAAAATGGTACAGAAGTATCTTCCCATCCCATATCATCCACAAGAAAGATGATCACATTTGGTCGCGCAGGTTGTTGAGCGACCAATGCTGATTGCTTTGAAATGATCAAAGCAATCAGCATAGTGCTTAAAAACAATTTTTTCTTTATTCGTTTAGTATCCGGTATTCTGAGCAAGGTTACTGTTTTTATCTATTTCAGTCTGAGGAATTGGATATAGAACATGGAAGTCTTTCGCAGCAGTTCCTCTTGCAACTGCCTGTTGAATAAATACTCCCTGGCGGATCTGATCCTGTCTGTGGAGCTCTTCCGCCACAAATTCCCAGGTTCTTTCACGGAATATTGCTGTGCGTAACAAATCCTTACTTGCAACATCAGTAAGCAATAGTGGTATGAGCCCGGCTTTTTCGCGCACCTGGTTCACAAGTGCAACAGCATCGGCTCCCGGTCCCGAAATTTCATTCAGTGCTTCCGCCCTGGTGAGCAATATGTCAGCGTAACGGATCACAGGAAAATCGTTGCCGCTGTTTGCTCCCGTTGCGGTCAGATCTTCCTTGAATTTAAAGTTACGGATATCATCAGCGCCAAGCTGTACAATGGCCCCGCTTTGGTTGGTGTATTGTGTGATAAATGCATTTCTGCGGGTGTCCTGTGGTGCAAAAGAATTGTAGAAACTTGTATAAGTTTTGAACTGAGTCGCATAGTTGTCCTTACTGCCTCCCTGCCATTTATACCCCGGAGGTGCAGCATGTGAAATATAGTTATCGCCCAAACCTGCGATTGGCAGTTTGGGACGAATATAGATGAACTCACTGTTGGTTTCATTCAATGGATTGAATAACTCAGATCTGTCGGTTGATCCGTTAAACAACTGGTAAGTATTCAATGCGATCACCTGTTGGGCGTAGTCAGATGCATTTGACCAGTCCTTATTATTCAGATAGAACTTTGCAAGTTGTGCAAGGGCAGCTCCTTTTGTTGCGCGTCCTTTGATTGCAATTGTCGGGAGTACAGCCGCTGCGGCTTTGAAATCATCAGTTACAAACTTATTGAATTCATCTTTTGAAGGGCGTGACGGCCTGTCCGATGCATTGGTGTTGCTCGTTGTAATGATCGGCACAGGACCAAACAGATCACCAAGTATCACATAGGCTGAACCCCGCAGAAAAGTGGCCTCGGCAAGAATTTGTTTTTTCCTTTCTTCATCCATTGGTATTTCCGGAACCTTATCCAACACAAGATTTGCGCGATAGATGGTTACATAATGTCTTGCCCAGATTCCTGAGAAGAAAGAATGGGTTGATCCCCAGCTGAAGGTTTCAAAGGGTCTTGCAAGAGCTTCCAGTCCACCCGCACGATCATAAATGGTTCCCGTGGTAATTTCGGCCATCACAAAATAGTCCCGGAATGGGCGGTTCTGTTCAGACGCATATGTTGCATTAAGTATCGCTTCTGCGTCATCAGCGTTCTTAAAATAGTTGCTGACACCGAGAGAAGAAAATACATCTTCTTCGAGCCCGTCTTTATTGCAGCTCAGGAGGCTTGATGTGATCAATAAAAATAATATATAGTAAGATTTCATTTCAGTTTTTTTAACAATGTCCGATAATTAAAATTTCACGTTTAGTCCAAGTGTGTAAATCTTTGCAAGAGGATATGCATTGTAATCAACTCTCACGTTTGATGTGCCAAATGAACTTACTTCCGGATCATATCCATTATAGTTTGAGATTGTGATCAGGTTCTGTGCTACAAAATATACCTGAGCACCCTGGAAGATGTTGTTTTTCGGTGAGGGGATATCGTAGCTTACAGAGATATTCTTTAGCCTGAAATAAGAAGAGCTTTGTACTGCGCGGCTATTGATAGTACCACTTGCATCAACATAGGCAAACTTCGGTGCGAGACCAGATGAGTTCGCGTTGGTAGGATTGGTTGGTGTCCAGCGATCGGTATATGATTCACTCAGTCGATTGCGGCGAAAGGATATAGGATTTTCAGATTCTGATATGTTCAGATTCAGGATCTTTCCCCCTTTAACACCTTGCCAGAAAAATGAAAGATTGAACCTGCCATAACTGAATGAGTTATTGATACCGTAAGTGAAATCAGGAAATGGCGAGCCAAGTATTGTTCTGTCTGCAGCAGTGATCGTTTTGTCACCGTTTACATCACGAAATTTTAATTCACCGGGAGCTGACAAAGGTTGTGCTTCATAGGTTTCACCGGTTTGTATAATTCCATCTACTATGTATCCATAAAACGAATTCAAAGGAAGACCAACTTTCAGCAAACTGAAATTAGAAAAGAAGCCTGCAGAACCCTGTTGAATGTTCGGAAGTCCGCCGATGCCGGTCACTTCATTTTTTACAACGGAAAAGTTCAATGAGCTTGTCCAGGTAAGCTTTTTCTGAATGTTGACCGTATTGATCACCACATCAACACCATGATTTTTCATACTACCGATGTTTGTTAGTGTGGTTCCAAATCCTGTTGTATTAGGCACAGGTAATTCAAGCAACAGGTCCTTTGTTTTCTTATTAAAGTAATCAACACTACCTGTGATCCTGTCATCAAGTATTCCAAAATCAATGCCGATGTCAAGCTGCTGTGTTGTTTCCCATTTCAGGTCAGGATTTGCAAGTTGAGTGGTTGAAATACCAACCTGTGCTGCATTTCCAAAGATCGCCTGACCTTGTGTGCCAAGTAAAACCAGCGAACGATAGTTGCCTATCTCCTGGTTACCGGTGGTGCCATAGCTACCTCTCAGCTTCAATGTTGAGATTGCCTTTGCGTTATTAAAGAAACTTTCCCGGTTGATGTGCCAACCCAGTGCGATTGATGGGAAGTAGCCATATTTATTCTCTGAACCAAATCGTGATGATCCATCCGCTCTGAAGTTTGCAGTAAGGAGGTATTTGTCATTCAGGGTATAATTAACACGACCAAGAAATGATTTAAGCTGATTGCGGCTTTTGAATGTATTGATGGTAAATGAACTGCTTGTGCCCGCCGCCATGTTATCAGTACCAAATGCATCGGTGGTAAAATTCTGGGCACCGGTATTCAATGTGTTCCATCCAAAATTCTGATAAGTGTAGCCTCCAAGAACTTCAAGAGCCTGATTGGAGAATTTCTTTGAGTAACGGGC
>JBEVNF010000429.1:0-4499 GCA_040508255.1 Flavitalea sp. | reverse complement strand
CTTATTTTGCGCAAGCTACATGATGAATGAAAGTTCCATTATGACTTTCACCAGCAACCTGCAGAATTGTAATCAGTTTATTGAGCCGGCTGGCTTTCTTTTGTGATCTGTTGCAGAATTTCCTTTCCACCATTTTCAAGAATTTCATTTGCTGCAACGATACCAAGTTCAAGAGCATCTGAGATGGCTGTGGTATGTTCTACAACCGCTTTTCTCGTTCCATCAACTGAAAGAATATTTCCTTTGAACACGATGTTGTCGCCAACATGTTCTGCAAGACCGGCAATTGGGGTAGAGCAACCACCCATCAGCCTGCGTAGGAAATCTCTTTCGATCTTTGTACAAAGAGCTGTGATTCCGTCATTGAATTTAGAAGAGGCTTCAAGACTGAATTCGTCTTCAGTACGACAAACCACCATAATGGCGCCCTGTGCCGGTGCGGGCAGCATCCAGTCAAGTTCAAGTGAGTTTTCAGGACGGATATTGATACGGTCAACACCTGCGGCCGCAAAGATAGCACCCTGCCAGTCGTTTTCCTGCACTTTGGCAAGCCTGGTGTTGATATTTCCACGAAGATTAACAAGTGTATGGTGCGGATAATAATGCAGCCATTGTGCGCGGCGTCGGATACTGCTGGTGGCAATCACTGCATTTTCAAAACGATGATCCATGAACGATGCATCAAGTTTGAATACAAGAAGATCTTTCCATGAAGCACGTTTCAGCACTGCTGCCTGTGAAATTCCTTTTGGAAGTTGTGTTGGTACATCTTTCATGGAATGCACGGCAATATCAACCTGGTTATTCAGAAGGGCGATGTCGAGACTGCGCGTAAAAATTCCCTGCACACCCATTTCGTATAATGGTGTTTTCAGATCTATATCGCCTTCACTTTTTACAAACACAAGTTCAGATGCGATACCATGATCAGCAAGTAAAGATGCTACCTGTTTAGCCTGCCAGGTTGCCAATTCGCTTTGCCTGGTGCCAATCCTTATAACTTTATTCATGAACCCTAATTTTTGCCCCGGGAAATGAAGTCACTTACAGCTTCTATATATTGGCAACCATGAAGATCCTGGCTGCGCATTTTCAAAGCCATAGTATTAATGACCTGTTGGATACTTTCGTCGGAATTTACAATGGGCGAAGATACGCTATGAAGCGAAGAGTAAGATGAGTATAGTCTGCAGGATGGGAGTGTCTCGAGCCTGAGTTTAACAGCTTTCAGCATCGGCACCTGGCGGCGCAGCTGGTACCAGTCCATAAATTCTGAACTGTGTTTTTCGATGATCATCCTTGCTTTTGGCAATTCTGCTTTTCTTTTGAGGAGGGTTTTGTCTTTGAGTTGTGAAAGCTCATCAACATTTATTAGCGTGATACCAGGTAATGATGCTGCGGATGGTTCCACATTATATGGTATCGAAAGATCGATAATGAGTTTCTTACCGGCATCTGCGAGATGTGATTGTAAAAGTGTAGGTGTCTGTGAATTGGTTGCCACCAATATAATGGTAGACTTTTTCACCAGCTCAGGAAGCTCCTGCATGGTTCCGGATTTCAGGCCGAGTTCGCCTGCAAGGTTAGCCGCGGTGCTATCGGTTCTGTTCAACAGCGTGATGTTGTTGGTACCGAGATAGTCTACAATATTCTTGCAGGTATTACGTCCTATCTTACCGGTGCCGATCAACAGGATATTCTGATCAGCGATTTCCGTAATATGTTCACGGATATACTGCACAGCGGCGAAGGAAACAGAAACGGTTCCGCTGCTGAGCTGAGTTTGATTCTTGATGTTTTTGGATGACTGAAGGACAGTATTGGTAACGCGGTCAAGGAAATTGCCAATGAAGTTTCCTTCACGGGCAGTTTTTACAGCCTGTTTGAGCTGACCGATAATCTCATAATCACCAAGGATCTGGGAATCGAGACCCGCTCCCACTTCAAAAAGATGCTGGATGGCTTCATTGCCATTCTTGATATACGAAAGTGAACGGAAAGTGTCGGTTTTGCCAACTGTCTGCGTGCAGAGAAGCTGAATAAGTTCTTCAGCAGTTTCTCCAAAACCATAGATCTCAGTTCTGTTACATGTAGACAAAACAAATAATTCGTCAACACCATAAAAGGGAGCAAGGTCGAGGATGGAGGCATATTGATCTTTATTGATCGCAAATTGACCTCTGATCGAAGCGTCAGTCTTTTTATAGTTGATCCCGGCTACGTGAAATTTCTGAATATCCCTGGTCGTATTTCCCTTCATTAAAGTACTGCTGTTCAGGTTGCAAAAATACTCCCCCGCGTCCTGAATCCATATTTTTCGAGTCATTGTAATGTCATATTATTATCACGAATCTGAAACAAAAACTTTCCTTCCCTTTTATACCTCAGCAGGTGTAATTTTGCGGCATAATAGAAAACGATGACGAAGCGCGGAATAATGCTCATGAATCTTGGATCGCCCGATTCTACAGAGGTCAAGGATGTTCAACGATACCTTAATGAGTTTTTAATGGACAAAAGGGTGATCGACTATCCCTGGCTGTTGCGAAAGATCCTGATCGAAATGATCATTACACCTAAAAGAGCTCCGAGATCTGCAGAAGCCTACAAATCGGTGTGGTTACCTGAAGGTTCCCCGCTGATCGTTCTTTCAAATCAGTTGCGCGATTTTTTACAGGAGAATTTCGAGGAACCAATAGAACTTTCAATGAGATACGGCAATCCGCACCCCGCGGTTGCCTATGACAATCTTATGAAACGCAATCCTGGTCTGGAAGAGGTGATCGCGATACCACTGTACCCGCATTATGCAATGTCATCCTTTGAAACTGCGGTTGAGTATGCGAAAGAAGTTCATCGCAAAAACAAATATCCATTTAAACTCACATTTATAAAGCCTTTTTACAGCCAGGAAGATTATATCAATGCGCTGGCAAAAAGTATGGAACCTTTCCTGCAGGAAGAATATGATCAGATTCTTTTCAGCTATCATAGTATTCCACGCCGTCATATCACAAAGGGTGACATTACCGGTGAGCATTGTCTGAAAGTTGAAAACTGTTGTGAAGTAAATTCACCGGCACATGCACAGTGTTATCGTCACCAATGTTTGCGCACCACAAAACTGGTGATGGAAAAACTGAATATCCCGAAAGAGAAATTCATGGTTTCCTTCCAGTCGCGTCTCGGTCGTGAAGAATGGCTGAAGCCTTATACTGCATTGAAGCTGTCTGAACTGCCATCAACTGGTATCAAAAAGTTGGTTGTGGTTTGTCCTTCTTTTGTGAGTGATTGTCTTGAAACACTCGAAGAGATCGCGGTGGAAGGGAAAGAACTATTTTTACATGCAGGTGGTGAGAAGTTCACATTGATCCCATGTCTGAATACACATCCTTTACTGATTGAAACAATTACAGGATGGGTAAGGGATTATGAAAAGGGTAGTAAAGAAATGGTACTCGCTTAATATTTTTCCTTCGCATGTACGAATACGTTAAAGCGTTACATATCATCTTTGTTGTAACCTGGTTCAGCGGTATGTTTTATATCGTCAGGTTATTTATCTATAATACAGAAGCTGGTGAAAAGTCACTACCGGAACGGGATATACTACGGAGCCAGTTCAATATCATGATCAAAAGACTCTGGTTCGGGATCACGTGGCCATCTGCGGTTCTGACGCTGATCTTTGGGCCGTGGATGTTCATTCTGTATCCGGGAGAAGTGCCTGTATGGTTATGGGTGAAACTCGCCTTTGTGCTTGGGCTTTATCTTTATCATTTTTCATTACATAAGATATATGTTGATCAGGCATCGGGCCGTTTCTTGTATAGTTCAACAAAGCTCAGGATCTGGAATGAAGTCGCAACCATTTTTTTGATAGCGATCGTAATGCTTGTTGTTGTGAAACAAGCAATGAGTTTGTGGTGGGGATTGGGTGGATTGGTTTTGTTCGCGATATTGCTGATGATGGCGATTAGGGTTTATAAGAAGTTAAGAGCTAAATAAGAACGGCCCACCTTTGATTGTGGGCCGTGGAAAAAGTTTTATTTTTTTAATCTCTCGCATCGTTGATCTCAATCCAGAAACCATCCGGATCCTGGAAATAAATTTGTTTAACCCCATCCACCCTTATGGTCACCTTGCCGGCATCACCGCCCCAGTTTCTGAAAGGGACTTTCATTTTATTTAACCTCGTTACAAATTCATCCACTGAAGGAACCGTAAAACAAAGGTGTGTATTGATATCATGCGGGCTCACTTCTTTAGCTGACTCAATAATGTGTAAATGGCTTTTTGGTGCAATAGCGAACCAGGTGTGTTTATTATCATGAAATGGCTCCGGGATCGAATCAAGACCCACAACCTGCAGGTAAAAATCTGTGCTTTTTTTGAGGTTTACAACAGACAAAGCAATGTGATTCAATGCCGCTTTTTTTGACTGGGCAAACAACCCTGATTGAGCTGCTAAAAGCAGGAAAGCAAGTAATACAACCGGT
>JBEVNF010000414.1:0-7177 GCA_040508255.1 Flavitalea sp. | reverse complement strand
TTTGGTTCCCTTTTCAACGACAAAGGCAGTTGCATTATTTTTTGATCTTGGCTCACCTGTCCTGGCAATCACCACTGCGATATCGCAGGAAATACCATGAGTGATCCAACATTTTGTGCCGTTAAGAATCCAGTTATCTCCTTCTTTGGTAGCAACTGTTTTCATATTCCCGGCATCACTACCGGTTCCCGGCTCTGTTAATCCCCAGGCTCCAAGCCATTGACCACTGGCCAGCGGCGGTAACCATTGTTTTTTCTGCTCTTCATTACCGAACTTGAGAATATGCCCGGTGCACAGTGAATTATGAGCCGCGACACTAAGACCAATTGATCCGCAAACCTTTGCTATCTCTTCAATAACAGCTGCATATTCAAAATATCCAAGCCCGGCACCACCATATTCCTCTGGTACCAGCACACCCATAAGACCTAATTTTCCAAGTTCTTTCAGGGTTTCCAACGGAAGTTCCTGGGACTCGTCCCATTTCATTACGTTTGGTCTGATAAATTGATTGGCAAAATCTCGGGTACTCTGGGCAACCTGTTGAGTCAGTTCCGAAGACTGAAAATTCATACTTTCTAAAAAGTTAAATGGCAAGCAATCGTTTCCGGCGGGTGCAAATCGTTAACGCCAAAAGGCATTAAAATCGCTGTCATTGCGACTTTAAGTGTATGCAATATAAAAACTTATTTTTAGAAAAGCTAACAAATGTTAGTTATTTTGGAAATTATTTTCAGTTGATTTCCAGGTAGGGAATGAGCTTGTTGTATTGTTCGGGAGAAAGGGACGCCAGTTGTTTCAAATCCGTCGTTTGTCTGAAAGGACCATGCTGATTCCTGAATTCAATGATTGTCTTTGCGAGCTTGGTTCCGCAATACGGATGTGTGGCCAATTCGTTAACTGCAACCAGATTCAGCCGGATTTTTTTCGGCGGCACTTCAAGGAAAAGCCATTTCTCAATCTTTTGAAATACAGTATCATGGATGCCATATACATCCCTTACCTGCTCTGTACTTGTAAAACCGCCGAGCCTGTCACGGAATTTCACGATCCTGGCCGAAAGAGATTTGCCGATTCCTGGCAAACGTTGCCAGGTAAGCGAGTCAGCCAGGTTGATATCGAGACGAACCGGAGGTAGCTTGGGAGTAAACGCGAAAGAAGGGGGTGTTGAATATTCCCGGGTTGGTGGGTCTGATTGTTCTGAGGGAACTATCCGGGTTATCCGGACAAATGGGAGCAATGCTTCCTTATCCTTTTCAGATAATCCATACACTTTAAGCAGATCTTCAGGCTTCCTGAAACTTCCTCCTTTGGAAATATATTTGGAGATAGTGGCTATCGTCTTGTCCCGTACACCTAGCCTTCCCCACCCTTTTGCATCCAGGGTATTTGGATCAAAATAAAACAGTTCCCTTGGTTTATCCCTGTTTTCAGCATAACTCCCCGCAGCAGTCGCAGCGGATGGATATTCGTGACCATTACCGGAGGTGCGATCAAAATCCTGACTTTGAACCTTCCATTTACCCCCTCTGTCTTCGGACTTCCCTGTATCAGAAGGAAGTTCGAGCATAGCGAGCTGCCGTCTGAATTCCGAAAATGAAGCGGAATCTTCCACCCCGGAGGTAGCTGGAATCACCGCCGGCACCACACCTGCGCCACAGATGAGCACTATCAATACAATAATACCGATCCGCTCTTTACGGCTGAAGCTGAAATATGCCCTGAGCTGCTCTTTCATGTTCTGAAATTGAGCATAAAATTCAAAATGGCCCTGATGTTAACCTCATTGAAACCGGGAAAAAAACTACCGTGAGAGTTGTGGCAGGTCCACCGGCAGATCGACCGCATCTACCTGTATATTCAACTTGTCATAAGCAAAGTGGATGCCCGACGGCAATTCTGCAGAAACTTCTTCATGTCGGCCCATCTGGTGACTCACATGTGTGAAATAAACCTGGGGGATCTCCAGCTCCCCTGCAAGACGAATGGCCTCTTCGAGAGAAAAATGAGAGATATGTTGTTGTTTGCGAAGCGCATTCAGAACAAGCACCTTGCTGCCACGGATCTTATCTTTCTCAGAATCTTCAATCCGATTGGCATCAGTGATATAGGTGAAGTTCCCAAAGCGAAAACCGAGCACAGGCATTTTAAGGTGCCAGACTCTGATCGGGATCACCGGGATATCGCCAACCATAAAAGGTTCGAGCCCGATCGTATTCAGTTCGATCTCGGGAACACCGGGATATTTGAATTCTTTGAACGCATAAGGGAATTCACGAAGAAGCACTTGGCGGGTCATTTCGTCAGAATAAACACGCATCGCCTTGCCGGAGAAAAAATTATAGGCCCGAACATCGTCAAGCCCCGCAACATGATCCTTATGTGAATGTGTGTAAACGATGGCATCAAGCATTTTTACATCTGCTCTCAGCATCTGGTAACGGAAATCCGGTCCGGAATCAACGACCAGTGTAGTTTCCTTCGATCTGATCAATACACTTGACCTGAGTCGTTTGTCTTTTTTATCGGGAGAAGTGCATACCCTGCACCCACAACCTATCATTGGTACACCACCACTGGTGCCTGTTCCGAGAAAGGTAATGTTCAGCTCAGGTATATGCATAATATCAGCTAAGGCTCTCTGTCTTACGGTTCACAACTTCAACATAAACTTTGCGGCTTTCCGGGGTCATCTTTTCCGGATCCATTTTCAATTGTGGGATGATATCAAATAAAGTGTTGATCCGTCCTTCAAGCTGAAGAAATTTATTCAGCACAACTACCTTCTTTTCCTCAAGAATGCAGTACCCGCTCTGAAAATTCCCTCTTTCATAACGAACCACGTACTCAGCCTCATCAAGCACTCTTTCAACCTTGTCAAGCGTATTCTGATTGTACTTCATAATGATAATAGTCTGGGACAAATTTAAATCAATTAACGCCGGGCTAATACCCATTTTGTCCACACCTCTCCGGGACGAATCCGCAGAAGCGAAGCGTAGGAGGACTGACCAGATCTATCATCTCACTTACTCGTCATCCTGATCACCGGCACAATCATCTCCTCCAGACTCACACCTCCATGCTGAAACGTGTTCTTATAATAATTCACGTAGTAGTTATAATTATTAGGATAACACAAAAACACATCCTCCCTTGCAAAAATAAAAGAAGAATTCACCGTAGGCACCGGCAACCCCGCCTCTTTCGGATCTCTGAAAGCCAGCACCTGCTTAGGCTCATAGTTCAGGTTACGACCGTGTTTATAGCGCAGGTTAGTAGTGGTCTGTTTATCACCGATCACCTTAGCCGGCGTCTTCACACGCACGCTGCCATGATCGGTTGCAAGAATTACATTGATCTTTTTGTCCGCGATCTTCTTCAAAGCCTGGTGAAGCGGCGAATGCTCAAACCAGCTTTTTGTAACCGAACGATAACTGATCTCATCACCCGCAAGCTCTTTCAACACCTCCATTTCAGTACGGGCATGACTCATCATATCCACAAAATTGTAAACGATCACATTGATATCATTGCCGAGCAGGTTATGAATATTATTTACAAGATCCTGCCCTGCCTGGTAATTCACAACCTTGGTGTAGGAAAATTTAAGATCATCTCTTTTTAAACGCTTCAGCTGCGCACGGAAAAACTCTTCTTCATGAAGATTCTTCCCTCCCTCTTCTTCATCATTCTTCCAGAGTTGCGGAAACTGTTTTTCTATTTCCATCGGTAATAAGCCTGCGAAAATTGCATTACGGGCATATTGTGTAGCGGTAGGCAGCAAACTATAAAAAGTATCCTCTTCATGAATTCTGAAGTTATCAGAAAAAATAGGTTGTATCGCTTTCCACTGATCGAATCTCAGATTATCAAGCAAGATAAAAAATGTAGGTACACCTTTTTCAACATGAGGAAGCACTTTAAACTTGAATAAGGTATTCGACATGATGGGACCACTATCGCCTTTTGGATTCACCCATTGCGCATAATGTTTTGATACAAATTTGAAGAACTCTGTGTTTGCTTCGTTCTTCTGCGATTGAAGTACCTCCTGCATTTCAGGACTATCACTCTTTTCCATTTCAAGCTCCCAATAGATCAGCTTCTTGTAGATATCCATCCATTCATTATGATCAGGATTACTATTAAGTGCCATGAAAAGATTACGGAACTGTTGCTGATATGCAGTGGTGGTTCGCTCTGCTACCAGTCTTTTATTATCGATGATCTTCTTGAGACTGAGAAGCACCTGGTTTGGGTTCACGGGTTTGATAAGGTAATCACTGATCTGTGATCCGATCGCGTCATCCATCAGGTTCTCAGTTTCATTCTTGGTGATAAGAACGACCGGAATCTGCTGATTTACTTCCTTGATCTTTGCAAGTGTTTCAAGCCCTGTGATACCTGGCATTGATTCATCCATCAGCACAACATCAACAGGATTTATTTTCACATAATCTACCGCATCAAAACCATTGGTTAGTGCATTAACTTCGTAACCTTTGTTGCGCAGGAACATGATCTGCGATTGCAGGCTTTCAATCTCATCATCTACCCAAAGTATATTTCCTAGTGCCATAAATAATATTAAAAGATTTGAAAACTGATCATCAACGATCATTCGAACATGCAAACAAACTGTGGGCAGCCCGGGTGCGAAAGCTAGGAAAATTATTTAATCAAATTTCCCTTTGTAATTTTGCGGGCCGCATTTCACATCAAATTTAACAAAACAGCAAGCAGCGTATGCAAGCAAGACCAAGAAAGATTGTCAACGACCCGGTTTATGGTTTTCTGACCATCGATCATCCCCTGGTGTACCAGGTGATCTCTCATCCCTATTATCAACGGCTGAGAAGGATCCACCAGATGGCATTCGCACAGCTTGTGTTTCCGGGTGCGGTTCATACGAGGCTACATCATTCATTAGGTGCATACCATCTGATGTATAATGCACTCAACGAACTAAAGAGCAAGGGTGTTGAGATCACACCGGAAGAAGAGGTTTCAGCAAAGATCGCAATCCTGCTTCATGATATTGGTCATGGGCCTTATTCGCACGCATTGGAGAATGTGCTGATCCCCGGGGTATCGCATGAAGCGATCTCTATTCTCATCATGAGGTTTCTGAACGAAGAACTCAATGGCGCACTGGATACAGCAATCAGGATCTTTACGAATGATTATCATAAGCCTTTTCTTCACCAGCTGATCTCCGGTCAGCTTGATGTTGACAGAATGGATTATCTCACAAGAGATAGTTTTTTTACCGGCGTATCTGAAGGTGTGATCGGATACGACCGTATTCTCAAGATGCTTACAGTTTACAAGGGTGATCTGATGGTCGAAGAAAAAGGAATTTATACTATTGAAAAGTTCCTGGTTTCAAGAAGACTGATGTACTGGCAGGTATATCTGCACAAAACAGTTGTTTCGGCAGAGAAGATGCTGGTTAAGATCATGCAACGTGCAAAAGAACTGATCAGGAAAGGGGTTGAAGTTAAAGCAGCAACACCGGTGCTTGATTTCTTTCTTCAGTTTGATGAATCAAAGACATCGATTGAACAGCATCTTGATAAATTCTGTATGCTGGATGATTATGATGTGCTTGCCTCCATAAAGAACTGGGTATTTCATAGTGATAAAGTTTTGTCAATTCTTTGTACAAGTCTCGTACACAGAAAGCTTCTGAAAGTTAAACTGCAACTGGATCCTATCTCACCTGAATGGATCAGAGAGGTGAGGAACAAAATTTGCCGCAAGCTTGATCTGACCGATGATGAATGTAACTACTTCATATTTGGTGGCACTGCAGCGAACACAACGTATAATCCTGCTGAAGAAAGTATCAATATCTTATTCAAGGATGGAACCGTGCGTGATATATCAAAGGTTGACAATGCTTTGATCCAGCATAATCTGTCAACGCCCGTGAAAAAAAATTATATTTGTTATTATAATCCTGATTAAACAGACTTATGCAATTCACCGCAATTCAAATTGCTTCGCTCATAAACGGAAAGGTAGAAGGAAACCCTGATACAGCAGTTGCTTCATTCGGAAAAATAGAAGAAGCAAAAGAAGGCCAGCTTGCATTCCTCGCCAATCCTAAGTATGAAGAGTTTTTATATTCCACCGGCGCTTCTGTGATTATCGTCAATGAATCACAGGAACTGAAGCAACCGGTTAATGCAAGTCTTATCCGCGTACCCGATGCATACACGGCTTTTGCAACACTTCTTTCAAAATACCAGGAGATCGTTCAGCAACAACTGACAGGGATCCAGGAACCATCCTATATCAGCAAATCGGCCAGCGTTGGTGAACAGGTTTTTATTGGTGCTTTTGCATACATTGGCGACAATGTGAAGATCGGGAACAATGTAAAAATCTACCCTCAGGCTTTTATTGGTAACAATGTTACCATTGCTGACAACTCAGTCATTCATCCTGGTGCAAAGCTTTATCACGATACTGTGATCGGCAAGAATGTAACTGTGCATGCAGGAACAGTTATTGGCGCAGATGGCTTTGGTTTCGCTCCGCAACCGGATGGCAGTTTTAAGAAAGTACCCCAGATCGGAAATGTGGTGGTTGAAGACTATGTAGAGATCGGGGCAAATGCGACAATCGATCGCGCGACTATAGGCTCAACAATCATCAGAAAAGGCGCAAAGCTTGACAACCTTATTCAGATCGCTCATAATGTTGAAATAGGCAATAACTCGGTGATTGCGGCGCAAAGTGGTATAAGCGGAAGTACGAAAATTGGCAAAAACGCCATGATCGGTGGCCAGGTTGGTATCGTTGGTCACATCACAATTGCAGATGGCGCCAGGATCAACGCGCAAAGCGGTGTGAGCAAGTCTATCAAAACTCCCAACAGCGCTGTTACGGGCAGCCCGGCATTTGACTATACAAGTGCCTTGCGCAGCCAGGCGGTTAGCCGAAATCTCCCGGAACTTGAAAAACGAATAGCCCAGCTCGAAAAGTTGATCCAAAAGACTGGTAAAGAGGGCGGTTAATTAAATCGCTTATCAATTATATGTCCGGTACGGCGCAACATTTGTACTGGATAAGTATCCCTATATTTGCGATTCCTTAAACAGGTTTGGTAAAAAGGTATTAAACAAAACGCAACTCACTCTTTTGATGGACGCATTATTCAACGTTG
>JBEVNF010000399.1:0-7911 GCA_040508255.1 Flavitalea sp. | reverse complement strand
AGAGTAGGTATCAGATGCTTCATCATATCGATATTGCTTATACGCTTTCTGATAAAGGTTATCACTGGAAATATTATAGTCATAACTAAACAGTCCTTTCAGTGACAAACCTTCAATACCAGGCACATCATATTTTAAACTCGCAGAGGAAGTCAGGAATTTTTTGCTATATTTTTTGTACCCGATGAGATCCGCATCCATAAAAGATATCGGGTTATCACCTTCAATAAGACCATGATATGGTTTTGTAGGATCATTGTTCGCATATGCCGGAATCTGAGGACCCTGGCGCCAGAATCCACGAACGATCCACCAGGAATCCTGGTAAGGCCTGTCTTGTTGATCAATCACACCACTCAGGTTCAGATCAAGTGTAAGGCGATCCGCGAGTTTGGTAGTAATGTTTGAGCGGACATTGTATTTTTCATAGGTCAGATCGTTTGATTTAAAGAAGCTGTTTTGATACTGATAACCCAGACCCACATAATAACTTGTTTTGTCATTACCACCTGAAGCGCTCAGGTTATGCATGGTTTGAGCCGCAGATTTCGCAAACACCAACGGATACCAGTCTGTGCTTTGTTTAGTGCCGTTTCTGTAATCTTCAAAATCCTTATCAGTAAAAATAGGCGACCCTCCATTTACATTATGCCTGGCTTGTTCATTGCGAAGCGTCATGTATTCCTCAATATTGAGAGTGGCTGGCAGGCCGGACGGGATTTGCCAACCATAGCTGCCCGAATAATTCAACTCGAGTTTATTATTCGCTCCTTTTTTTGTTGTGATAAGAACAACGCCGTTTGCGGCACGTACACCATAAATCGCGGCAGAGGCATCTTTTAAGATCGAGAGATTTTCAATATCATTCGGATCCATCCTCTGAAAATCATCCATAGTACGTGGAATACCATCGATAACTACAAGCGGACTACCCATTGCCCGAATATCAAAGTTGTTATTGAAGGAGCCAGGCTCAGAAGTTCTTTGTGTGATCCGGACACCGGGAATTTTACCGGTGAGCATATTCTGAACGTTCTCATTCCGCGTAGTGATAATATCATCTCCCTTGATAGATGAAATTGCTCCTGTTACATTAGCTTTTCTTTGCGTACCATAACCGACAACGACAACTTCACCAAGATCCTTTGATTGCGCGGTAAGTTTCATCAGGTATTGGGTTCTTCCATCAAGCTGCATCTCAAAATCAGCAAAACCAACTGATGTTACCAGGAGTGTCCCGTTGCCGTTTCCTGCAGGAAGTTTCAGCACGAATTCACCCTGCGTGTTCGTAGTAGTACCAATTGACGTTCCTTTCACACTCACACTGGCATTAGATAGCGGTGTACCATCAGCACCCATCACTTTACCATTGATCACAGTATCAGCAACGATGTGATTTACAGGTGGTAGTTTGAATTCGGGGAAGCGATTTTCGATATTCTTTTTTTCTGGTGATAGGTTCGCCAATCCGGCCCTTGAGTCGATAGGAACCAGCAGCGGCAAAACAAAGAAAGCTGTGCACCAGGCAGAGGTACACAACCAATAGGTGGGTTTTCTTTTCATATAACAATTGTTAGTGGATGCACTTATTTGGCAATTCGAACAAGAAAAAACGATTTTGCATTTTGATTTTAAAACAACATCGTTCTATTATTTTCTTTCCTGTTAACTATCGGGTTTGTTTTCCTTTTAATTAACCGGTACTAAAGCATTCTTTTTGAAAAATAGCCGTATGATCGATGCGGCGGTTGTAATGATCCCGATGATGGTATGTCTGTCGGGTTTGTTTTTTAAATCCGGTGATTTTATCTGATCGCTGTCATCCGCACTGAGTCTGAGTTTCAGCTTTTCGAATGCCTCGTCAATAAAATGCGCACCGTTCGTTTCATTTTCATTCCAGAACTTTTCAATCTGCCTGATTCGTTCTGAAGTTTCGGGATCTGCGGACATCAATAAATCAATTTCCCTGAGCTCATTATCGGTAGCTTCTCCACTAAGTTTACGGGTCAGTAATTCGAGCAAGCGATTATTTGTCATCAGGAAAATGGTCGTTGACAAAAGGATAGACCGGCGGATGTGAACTATTACTTACAATGATTGAAAATTTATTTTCAAAACTTTAACGTTCGAAACGTGTAAGCGCGACACTATCATACTTCGATCTTTGCTCTGATCGATCTGCTTTTTGAAACTGCATGATGCGACTGTAAAATCTTATCAAGTTTTTTGATGGCGCGGAATAGTTGTGTTTCAACTGTGCGTGGTGAGAGGTTAAGGATTTCAGCGACCTGTTTGTATTTAAATCCATCTTCTCTTATCAACTTAAATACTGTGCGACATTGAGAGGGGAGTGTGTCGATCGCTTTCTCAAGTTCAAATGCGATCTCTTTCCATTCAAGTTCTTTTGCAGGATCATTCACATTGATCACCCTTGCCTGTTCGTCACCTTCGATCATTCTTACCTGGTAGTTTGAATACGATTCGAGATAGTTTAAAGCCTTGTTTCTTACAGCAACAAACAGATAGGTTTCCAGATCCCTGATCTCATGAATTGTATGGCGATGATTCCAGATATTAACCATCACATCATTGACAAGTTCTTCTGCAACTTCTTTTGTACGAACATATTGCAGCGCAAATTTGAGTAAACGGGGAAGATAGATTGTGTAAAGTTCCCTTAAAGCGTCCTGGGAATTATGGTGGATATTCTGCTGTAATACAGTGATTACAACAGGATTGGTATTTCCTGGATTAGATTGGTTCATAAGCAATGTGCAAGCGTTGTGGTTATAAGACGATATTAAGGTAAGAAGTTTCCTGACAAATGTACCTACATAGTAAAATATTTTTTTCGATTGTGATGAGTGGTAGAAACTGAGATCTTATTGATGTCTGGACACTGATATTTCTTGAAAAATTTGCAGATAAGCTGGTGGGAAAAAGCTGACTGCCTGAAAATCCTACGCACTGTTGTTGAATAATGAACGCTTACTCAGTTCAGTTTCCTGCGGATTAGGTCATGTACAACTTTGTTGCTCGCACAAGTTTCATCTGAAAAAGGTAATAACACTTTCCTGCATACACCACACCTTACATACGGGCATGCTTAAACGAACCTTCCGGAAAGGTGCAGGTCCGGGTTGAGATCATCGACCATACCTGAAGTAACCATCTGCTGGATTTTATCAGCGGACATCTGCCGGAGATGAACCAGATCATTTGTTCAATGAATGATCTTATGGAGCGCGGCTAAGTAAAAGTATTTAAAAATAAAAAAAACGGGCTTCAGGAAAAAAGTGGTTTTGTAAATGTGACTAATTTTGTTTTCATTTCCCCCGAACAATCGGGGTATTTGACTCAATCATACCTTATCCTCAAATCAGAATAATGAATTTTTTACTTATCGACGATGATCGTGATGAGTTTGATATAATACTCGCTGCCGGCGACAAGGGTG
Organism: Flavitalea sp.; assembly: GCA_040508255.1. Taxonomy (GTDB): domain Bacteria; phylum Bacteroidota; class Bacteroidia; order Chitinophagales; family Chitinophagaceae; genus DATHKG01. The sequence continues at coordinate 4,454 of JBEVNF010000399.1, read as the reverse complement.
ATGATAACACCACCTTTACCTGGAGCTACGCACCATCAGCCGCTGCAGGAATAGAGGTGCTGAACAAGATCACACCCTCTGCAGTTTTTATTGATTATAATATGCCGGTGATGAACGGAATTGATTGCGCCCTGCAGATCAGACGAGATCCGAGATTCGCATCTGTATGTCTTGTTCTGTATTCCACCTCTATCACTGAAACAATGGAGAAAGATGCTGCTTCTGCCGGGATTAATTTTTCTATTCAGAAGCCTGATGACTTCGGAGAGATGAGTAACCTGATTGACAAGGTTTCATCTTTTATTAGCGGGAGCCAGGTATAATTATTTGCTTTTACCGAGGTACTGCTCTTCAGTTACCTTTTCCATCCATTCCACTACGTTACATTAAGATTTTCCTGGATAGCGATGTGGGTCATTGTTGCAGTTGCACCATGCCCGTGTTTTTCATTGGCCGCGAACCATACTATATCGCCACTCAAAAACCGCGCCCGTGGTATCTTACAGGAAATAACGTTATCAGGGATATTGGTATTTCAATCCGTAATTAAGGTAGGCAGAATTGTCAGAATTTCGTCACCTTTAGATTGAACCAATTCACCAAACCATGATCTCTTTGAATATAAACGGGAAGCCGGTACAGGTTGATGTAAATCCTGATATGCCATTACTTTGGGTGCTACGGGATGAGATGGGCCTCGTTGGAACAAAATATGGATGTGGTGTAGCACAATGCGGTGCATGTGTCGTACACCTGAACGGAGAAGCAGTGCGATCATGTGTTACAAAAGTGAGTCGCGCCGCCGGTCAGAAAGTTATCACAATCGAAGGGCTTTCAAGCAAGGGCGATCATCCGTTACAGAAAGCCTGGCAGGAAGTTGATGTTCCGCAATGTGGTTATTGTCAGTCTGGCCAGATCATGGCAGCTGCGGTTCTTCTGAAAGAAAAACCAAATCCAACAGATCAGGATATCGATGATGCAATGGCGGGTAATCTTTGCCGTTGCGGAACTTACCTGCGTATACGCGAAGCAATACATCTTGCCGCAGATCTTCAGAAAAAGAAAAAGGTTTAACCTGATCATAAAAATTATTTCATGAAGCGGCAAATTAATATTCCGAACAAGCTTATTACAGCTATCACGCTGATTGTAATCCTGATAGCGATCAATGCATTTCGTATAAGTGACGATCTGAAGTTCATTGAACCATCGATTACAGAAAAAGACAGTATTGCATCAATTGAAGCGTTTGGAAAGGTTTATACGGTGCTGATGAGTCCACGATGCATGAATTGTCATCCTGCGGGAGATGTTCCGTTGCAGGGTGATGATAGTCATCTTCACCAGATGGCACCAAAACGTGGAAAGGATGGAAAGGGATTAACAGCAATGAAATGTGCCAATTGTCATCAGCCTGCAAATATTCCTGGTGTTGGCACGCCCCCAGGAAATCCAAAGTGGGCGCTGCCTCCGGCGGATATGAAAATGGTGTTTGAAGGAAAAACTGCACGGCAGCTTGCGATACAGATCCTCGACTACAAACAGAACGGTCATAAAAACAAACAACAGCTGATAGAACATGCCCGCGATACACTGGTTAAATCCGGATGGACCATGGGTGAGAACAGAAAGCCGCCTCCATTAACTTATGAAGAGTTTGTAATCGCCTGGGATACCTGGATCAATAAGGGAGCTTTTGTTCCTGCAGAATGATTAATCTGATAACACAAAACATCTGATCATGACACAGCAAAAAAATACACTCAACCGCAGATCATTTCTGAAATCTTCTGCGCTTGCAGGTGGAGGATTGCTGATAAACTTCAGCTGGCTCACATCGTTTGCAGATGCTGACAAGCCAATTCAACTCAATGCACCCGATCAATGGAACGAACTTACAGGATATATAAAGATCACTGCTGATAATCTGATCAAGATCTATAATCCCAATCCTGAATTTGGTCAGAATGTGATGACCTCTCTTCCCATGATCATTGCAGAAGAACTTGATGCAGACTGGAAAAAAGTCATGGTTGAAATGGGCCCGCATGACTCGATAAAACTGGGGCCGCAGTTTACGGGCGGCAGCAATTCGATGCGTATGTACTGGAAACCTCTCCGCGAAGCAGGTGCCGCTGCGCGTATGATGATACTGGAAGCTGCAGCACAGACCTGGAATGTTCCCGCCACCGAGCTTACTACAAAAAGTGGTTCTGTAATACATGATAAAAGCGGGAAGAAGGGAACCTATGGAAGCTTTGCTGCAAAGGCTGCAACACTGACTATACCTAAGGGTGTAAAACTTAAAGATGTAAAGACATTCAGGGTTGTGAGAAATTCACAGAAGAACGTTGAAGGTCATAAAATAGTTACCGGGCAGCCAATGTTTGGTCTCGATTATAAATATGAGGGAATGCTCATCGCAATGATCGAGCATCCACCCGCATTTGGATTAAAACTAAAATCATTTGATGCTTCCGAAGCTTTGAAAATGCCGGGTATTAAAGACGTCTTCCTCCAAAAACTATATGAAGATGGGTTTGAACAGGGGGGCTTTGACACCAGAACATTCAATGACCTGCTTGTAGTGGTGGGACGAAATACCTGGGAGGTGATGAATGCAAGGAAAAAACTAAAGGTTGAATGGGAAAAAGCCGGTGATACAAAGGATACGATGGGTGGACGCGGCAGTAAGCGCGAAGTGATTGTTCCCGGTGAACTGGAAAGTACAGTGGCCCAGCTTGAAAAAATGAAACAGTTTGCTGCTCAGCCTGCACAGCAGATGCGAAAAGATGGCGATCCTGAAACTGCATTCAAAAACGCAGCTCAGATCATCGAAAGAACATACAACGCACCGTTCCTTGCGCACAACTGTATGGAGCCAATGAATTTCTTTGCGCATGTAACTGATGAGAAGGCACTGGTTGCCGGCCCCTTGCAGGCCCCGGGTTGGACAGAGCCCACACTCGTCAAGTTGCTGAATCTTCCGGCAGATAAAATAGAGATCCAGATGACGAGGATGGGTGGTGGGTTTGGGAGACGCGCTTATGGGCATTATTTGCTCGAGGCAGCATTGATCTCACGTAAAGCGAAGGCCCCGGTAAAACTTGTTTACAGTCGGGAAGATGATATGACTTATGGCATCTATCGCCCGATGTATACTGCCACCTATCGTGCGGCGTTGGATGCAAACAAAAATCTGATCGGATTTCATATCAAGGGTGGCGGTATTCCTGAAAATGCAATACATGCTAACAGGTTTCCTGCTGGTGCCGTAGACAACTATCTTGTTGAAGGATGGCAGATTCCTTCCAATATCACAATTGGTGCTTTTCGTGCGCCAAGATCAAACTTCAATGCCGCTGCCGAACAATCATTCCTTGATGAACTGGCAGAAGCTATGGGCAAAGATCCTATTGATTTCAGGCTTGAGTTATTACAGAAGGCAAAAGACAAACCTGTGGGAAAGAATAATGAATATGATGCTGATCGTTACGCAGGAATCTTAAAATTAGTGAAGGAGAAATCAGGCTGGGGCAAACCTGAAAACGGAAAGTATAATCGTGGTGTTGCTGCATATTTCTGTCATAACTCCTATGCGGCACATGTGGTGGATCTTGTTTATCGCAATGGTCTTCCTTATGTTGAAAGAGTATTCAGCGCAGTTGATTGTGGTATCGTGATCAATCCTGATGCTGCAACAAATATGGTGCAGGGTGCAGTTGTTGATGGTATTGGTAATTCATTTTATGGTGGCTTAACACATAAGGACGGTGCAGCTGAACAAAACAACTTTCACAAATACCGTATCATTCGTATGAATGAAGCACCAAAGAAAATTGAAGTACATTTTGTACAGAATGATATCGATCCGACCGGTCTTGGTGAACCACCGTTCCCGCCTGTGTTTGGTGCAGTTGCAAATGCATTGTTCAAAGCAACAGGTACAAGATTTTATCAGCAGCCTTTTGGCAAACAGGCAATCGAAGCAGGCAAGAGTAAAAAGCCGTTTTAGTATGCTCAGATTTTGTTACGGGAACAGCTGATCCGGTTAGTTTTATGCTGAATGATCTGCAGAATTTTGTCTCATGAAAGAATTCAATTTAAAACAGAATTTCATGAGACAATTTTTATTTGTAGCAACGTTATTTATCTCATCTCTTGCCTTCGCACAGAACAATCAGCACAAAACTTATCTGTTTGTGCCAGGCGCGTGGGATGGTGGTTGGGACTATACTACAGTCGATTCTATCTTAACGGCAAAAGGTAATAAGGTGTACAGACCAACGCTTACTGGTTTAGGTGAACGGGTGCATCTTGCTTCATCAGGCATTGATCTTACCACCTATATCAATGATATTGTAAATGTGATCAGGTTTGAAAATCTACATGATCTTGTGCTGGTTGGTCACAGCTATGGGGGTATGGTGATCTCAGGAGTTGCAGAGATCGTA
>JBEVNF010000362.1:0-3161 GCA_040508255.1 Flavitalea sp. | reverse complement strand
ACCATCTCCATTATTTCTTACAAATACGCTGGTGAAGAAATTGGCTGATAATTTTATAGAATTCTTCAGCTCATCCCTTGTAAATAATTTATCAAAGGTTGCCTTACCATAATCGGCGTATGTGAGAAATTTCTTTTTGATGAAGGGAAGCTGATCAATTACATCATCCCTGTTATGTGCGGTGAATTCTTTCATTTCACCGGTAGCAGATTCTTTCAGGTATAGGGTCACAATACATTGCATCGTATTCTGCTTATAGAAGTCAGCAGCATAAATAGAAACCGGATGCTCAGCGGTTGCCTTATAGAATGAATTTTCGCCCAGGTTCCCGGTTATATAATCTTCATCTCCATCTTTATCAAAATCACCGGCAACAATGCTGCTCCACCAGCCCGACTTGTTTGCTATATCATCCGGTAAAGCAAGCGGAGCAAATCTGCCTTTATCATTTCTTAGTATTGTTAATGGCATCCACTCACCGGCAAGCACAAGATCGGGCCATCCGTCTTTATCAAAATCTGACCAGGTTGCATCGCAGATCATGCCAATGTCCACGAGAGGAGATGCAATCGCCTTTGTAACATCGGTAAACTTTGCCTTTCCGTTTTTGCTGTCATTACGAAGAATAACAGATGATACCGGCTTTGGATAGTTCCACGGAAAACAACGTGCTGCTATAAAAAGATCAGGATCTCCGTCTTTATCAAAATCAGCCACACGTACTACAGATTTGCTGAAACCGAAGGAGGGAATTGCAATAGTGTCATTAATGAAATTTCCCTGCCCGTCATTGATCAGTATTTTATCCTGGTAAGCTGGTGCGTCGGGCGGAACCTCATTGCTCCCACAGCTGATATAGATGTCGAGATCTTTATCGCCATCGGCATCAAACAGTGCAATACCTGTTGCTTCCCAATCACGATTGGCAAAGATCATAGCAAGATTTTTCTGAACGAATTTTCCTGAAGCCTGCTGAAAGAAGATTGTCGGTGCGTTTCCAAATGATCCACCAACAATAAGATCTTCAATTCCATCTCCGTTCAGATCCCCGGTTGCCAGTGCTGGTGTATATTCTGATAGTTTGTGCGGAATCAGTTTTTGAATATTGAAATCGATAAAGTCTCCTTCCTGATGTTGATAATTCAAAATTGAGGTATCGGTCACTTCGCTGAAAAGTGGTTTGAGATCTGGGTGGACCGACCAGTCGTGCTTTTCCCTTGCATCGGTTTTATTAATGGCGATGCTTTTCCCGGCCGCCACATTCTTCAGCGTCTGCTTTGCATTGTCCGGCCATATCACAACAATTGAGTCAAGTGTTGAAACCGCTCCGATCCCAAAATGGATCTGTGATTGAACAGAAGACAAAAAACCGCGATAAGGTGTATGTTCAATTATCTGCCTGTTGTTGCCATAAAAAATTTCTACCCAGGTGCCAAAGCCTCCCTTGTTGGCGGAGTCGCCATTCAGTTTTATGTCAATGAAGTTATGTTCTGCCTGTTTGTTCCCGACGGAAGTATTTTCATATACAAAAGCCTTATCGTTGATGTTACTCATTACGACATCCAGATCTCCGTCATTGTCAAGATCCGCATATACAGCACCGTTAGAAAACGATTGTTCCTTTAAACCCCAGTCTTCGGTTGTATTGATAAATTTTGCATTGCCATTGTTTTTGAACGCATAGTTCCTGATCCTTACCTGGGGTATAGCATCAAGCACTTCTTTCTTGCTGAGGGTTGAAAATGATTTTTCACGGAAGGCAATAAAATCATGATCAGTTACATCTTTTGGAAAACCATTTGTAATAATGATATCCCGTTGACCATCGTTATCAAAATCCTGTACAACCGGTGCCCAGCTCCAGTCAGTTGAGGATATTCCTGCATAAAACCCAATATCGCCAAAAGCAGGGGCGCTCACGGAATCTTTCCCGATCATATGCGATCCGAGATTCAGTTGCAATGAGTTTCGTACATACTGATATTGGTAACCGTACATGTCATTGTTCTGATAGTCGAGATACTTGTAACCCGACATGAGTACTTTCTTTCGAAGATTATCTTCAGGATCCATATCCATCTCGATAAGGTCTGCAAGTCCGTCATTATTTATATCGATAAAATCGGAACCCATACCATTAGCTGAGGTATGTTTAAAATATTCAGCCGCTTTGTTTGTAAAAGTTCCGTCGTGATTATTGATATACAACAGATCGTTTGAAAGGAAATCGTTGGCGACGAAGATATCTTTCCATCCATCCCGGTTGAAATCAGCAATACAGGCACTGTGACCATAACCTTCAATGGTGATGCCTGCACTTGCTGAGACATTTGTGTAGAAGGGATGTTTTAGTGAGTCGTTATGATCATTGCGGTATAATCTTCCTGTGCTTGGCCAGCTTCCATCGGTGATAGGTTTGCGATAAACAGATGGATTGTTGTTTTCAACTATTTCGTTAACCGTGATATAAACATCAAGATCGCCGTCGTTATCATAGTCAAAAAAAGAAGCCATAGTGGAATGGGAATCATCGTCAAGTCCATATGCTGCCGCCTGGTCAGTAAAGACCGGTATTCCATCAGCATTATTGCCCTCGTTTACATAAAGGATGTTCTTTCTGCGGGTTGAATCCTCATAGATTGTGGCGCAGATATAAAGGTCCTGCAGTCCATCGTTGTTGATATCAATAACAGCAACTCCACGGCACCATTTGCCCTGACCCTCAACTTTTGCGGTTGATGTGATATCCTCGAATTTGATCTTGCCTTTATTCAGATACAATTTTCCTGCTACCTGGTTTCCCGCAAAGTAGATATCGTTCAATCCATCGTTGTTGAAGTCTCCGATGCCTACACCCGCGCCGTTGTACATATTGGTAACATCAAACGGGTTGATCACATCATTCTCTGTGATCCGGTTTTCAAAGTCTATATTACTTTGCTGGGAGGGTATCAGTTGAAACAGTGGTTGTTTGGATTGACACGCAATTGCAAGACTTGTAATGATCAATAGTAAGATGTGGCGAATTTTCATCAGCTGCTCATCGATATGGTAACAAAAAACGAATTTATTAAAAACAAAGAGTATATCGTTATGTAAATAAATGGTATAAATTTGGATAGATGAAAGAAAATAAAACAAATACCATGAAGAAATTACTT
>JBEVNF010000039.1:0-5241 GCA_040508255.1 Flavitalea sp. | reverse complement strand
AGCTTTCGCCGGGCGGATGTTATTTTAAGGATCTGAGGATTGAAAATAACAGGATTGAAAATGTACGAGAAAGAACGAGGATCAATATGACATAAAAAAGCGACCGGTATTACCGGTCGCTCATCCAGTTAGTTCAGCTTGGTTTAGTCTATCAATGTCTTGATTGCGAAACACGCTCCAAAAATCGCCGATATAAGAACAATCAGACCGATTATCTTATATGGCATCAGTTGCTCATTTGTCCTCAGTGTTGATGAATGCTGAGGCTGATTTTTGGCAACGAGGCGTGGTTTTACGGCTGAAACCTGTCTCTCACCATCCGGTGCCGACTTGTCCAGGTAGTCCCAGACTGACGCCCCCATTTCAGTGGGTGTGCCGGCGCTGGCAAAACCAGAGTCGTAAGACTTTGGGTTGTTAGGGAAATTACTCATAGTTAAGGTGGGGTTTTGCCAAAAATATGATTTTTTGTAATTCAACTTTTACGGTTTTGAAAATTACCGCCAACATTTTTTCACTAACAACCCTCAACACTATTTCACCACCGTAGCCTCCAGTTCAAATTTTAAAGTCTTGTAAAGAGCTACCACCTGGCATACTGTTGTAGCCTGTTTGATACCATGTTTTTTTAGCCAGTTCTGAAGCAATTCAAAGTTGGCAAACATTTCAGCTTCGTTGGTATGATATACGGTGAGGCGAACGATATTTTTCAGTTCGTACCCGGCTTTGGTTACAACTTCTTCCAGGTTAGCGATAGCGATCTGCATTTGTTCTCTCATTGGTGCGTCGCTGGATGTGCCATCGGGCAAAACCGCCGCCTGGCCCGAAACGTAGAGTGTGCCGGAAACATTGGTTACTTCAACTGCCTGAACATAGGTTAATTCGTCCTGCCATTTCCATGGACTTGTTTCTTTCTTTTCCATTGTGTTTGTTTTTATTCAAACACAAAACTGGTTCAAATTGCATGGAGGTTCCGTGACATATGTCACAATTTTCAGGAGGAGAGCCGGCTGAGTGTTTCCCTGGAAACACCGAGATAGGACGCGATCAGTGATTTGGGCACGCGTTGAAAAAGTGACGGATAACGATTGAGTAAACGTTCATAACGTTCGCGTGCATCCGAAGTTAAGAAGGAAATGATTCTTTGTTGCGCGGCTATATTTCCAGCGAGTGTTTTTACGAGGAGGAAATGCTCCATCTTCTGCAGGCCTGCACAGAGTTTGTGAAAGTTTTCTGTAGTGATTGACAAGACGTCCGTGGCTTCAATACATTGAAGTGACATCACTGCATGTGCGTTGTTCAGGAATGCATGAAAATCACTTTCCCACCAATCCTCCATAGCAAACGAAACAATATGAGTTTTACCACTGTCGTCCGTATATAGTAGTTTCAATAAACCTTTCACAACAAAAAAACATCTGTTTACATGTTCACCCTGTTTGAAAAGGAATGCATTCTTGCTGAAATGTTCTTCAACAAAATGTTCCACTATAAACGCAGCTTCATCGTCGGTGAGTTTTACGATCTTTTCAATATGTTGGCGTAGGAATGATTGCAAATTTGTTACTTTACTCTAAACTATGGAACCCGGCACAATTGCAGAAACTTTTAACCGACTGATCAGCAAATATAACCATGCTGATGAGGCTTTGCGTCAGGCTGATCCTGCATTGCAATCATTGATCGCTGCGCATTCCCCATTTAACAGACTTGTTGTTTACGGATCCCTGGCTCCCGGCTGTATCAATCATGAACAGGTGCAGGATATCGAAGGTGAGTGGAACCCGGTCCGGATTTCAGGAACACTTGAAAATGCAGGCTGGGGGAGTGGGGCAGGTTATCCCGGATTCAGGTTTGTTGAGGAAAGCTCAGCATCAGTTATCCCTGCTCAGCTGTTTGAGAGTCCGGCATTGCCGGAACATTGGGAGCGTCTTGATGAATTCGAAGGGGAGGAATACAGGCGGGTCCTGATAGTTTTCCAGCTTGGCGACTCTGAAGGTCTCGGATTTATCTATGCGCTCGCATGATTGATCACTACCGATTTTAAAGAGCAGTTACTACTCAACATCAATACCATCATACAGCCTGCTGTTTTTCATAACCCTCCTGATACTTGAGGGACGCATATATCTTTCGCGTGTTATTGAGCCGGTGAATGGGTCAGGTCCTTCGGGGTTTTTCATCCCGAATGCCTTCCTGAGATAAATATTCCAGTCGATCAACTGAAATCCAAGTCCGCGTTCGATATCAACACTATCCGTTTTATTCTCGAAGTTGTCCATAAATTTTTTAGAGATGTGTTTGATCCCAAGCCCGATCAATCCAAATCCATTACGTTTGTTAAAGTAAAGGATATGACAAAGTTCATGGCCCACTATACCTACCTGCCCATTTACGGTTCCGTTTCTCCATAAAGGAAGTCTTGTTGAGCCATCCTTTGCGGTGTCGTTAATAATGACAATGTATCTTCTTTTGGCTGCACTTCTGAAAACGCCGCCCCACGATGGTCTTGTTGCAATAATACCATCGCCCCCTTTCTTAAATCTGAAAGTTATCTTTGCATTTTGCAACTCCGGAAAATAGGAAAGTGCGTACAGGATTTGTTTTTCAAATTCGGCTGGTATTTTGAGATTGGGTGAGGCTTTTTCCTTCAGTTGCGGATATTCCTGTTCCATTGCTGCGCTGATATCCTTCAATGGTTTTCTTTGGGCATTTGCAATAACTGCGACGCATAATGCTGATACTACAACAAGTGTTCTGCTAAAATAAAATTTCCGTTCCGGATTGGTTATTCCCTTCATTGCTCTCAAATTTCAAAATAAAATTACCCGCTTTTATGTAATCCCGCAATTCTGATCATCTGTATAGAAACAGCTTTTATGAAAATATTATTAATAGGGTTACTGGTTGCAGGAAGTACAATTGCTCTCAATACAAAAAAAGGTGTTGACACAATCAATACAACTGAAATTACAAAAGACTCTTTGCTTACGATGCTAAGCTACGGTTTGCCTGCTCGTGGTATTTACGGAGAAACTGTTCACCAGGTTGCCCTTAAATATGGTTTCCGTTATTATGCGGTGGCAGGTTGTGTGGTTACTGAACAGTTGGTTGACAGCGTTAAAAAGGAAAATGAAAAGGTTTCAATGAAGATTGCGGTAATGCATGGCATAAACTGGAAAGAACAATTTGAGAAGGATGTTCAGGTTCAACTGGAGATCAATAAGGAAGCAATTAAGACAGAATAAGTGGTCAGAAACGAGTTGCTCCGTTCATTCTTGCGGGTCTCGCACCAAACTGACTGTACGGGTAAACAGGGTAGGTGCTGCGACCGAAATTCACACTTCCCGAGATAGAAAATGTTCTTTCATCGTTGACATACATAAACCCTGCATCAACTCCTGCATATCCACCAAACCTGTTTGGAACGGAAAGATTATAGCCAGGATAGTTTTTGCCCGTGTTGCCGCTGAGCGGCATGCCGGTTGGATTGAAATAAACAGGGGCAACTGCTACACCCGCGAACGCAAACAAGTTGTTGGTGATTCTGCGGGTCACCTGTAAACCAAGCGGGATAGACATCACACTTGCACTTCCTGCACCGGTGAACATATAACCAGCAGAGAATGCGGCGTATTTGTTGACACTCCATTTTTTGCTGAGCGAAGCGCTGTCTGTAAGGCGGCTGAAGTTCGCGAGCGATGAGGTCTGACCAGGGAAAATTCCTGCAGGAGCAATGAATTGAGCTTTCGCAGAAATTGTAATTAAACTTAACCCTACAAACAGACCTAAAATTTTATGCATGCCTTTCAGTTATGGTTTAAAGTTACGTTTTCCGGTGTTTTCTTCACAGGCTCCCGCAAAAATTAATCCCGTGACGCTGTAAAGAAAATGTTAATCATATTTAAGAGCGGGATAATCAAGCAATCTTCTCCAGAGTGCGAGCTGGCCGATAATACTGGCCTCCCGGTAAAGCGTGAAAGTGATCAGATCGTAATAGCTCATTTTGAATCCACCCATATCAATTTCGCTGTCGAGTTTTGCATCATCAATATCAATCAGCACTTTCTGTGACAGGGGGCTGATCCGGTTCCAATCAGACAGGTATTCCTCTTTTGAAGGATATTTTGCATCTGCCTGGATCCCTTTATTGTTGGCGAAAAGTTCATCACCTGTTTGCTTCATTTCCGGATTGGTTTCCTGCACCATCGAAAATCGTTGATTCACGAGTGAACCGGTGAGCCAGGCCATATGGTTTGCTTTAGTGCCAAGCCTGTTATACATATCCTCTGGTGAAATTCCATCAAGCGCGCGGGCCAGTAAACCAGTTTGCAGATCAAACATTGTAAGCAAACCTTCGGTGCGGATACTTGCAGTTTTTGTTGTCATAATTGCTGGTTTTTGTTGTTGACAAAGGTAGACTACCCTGATCGCGGGGAACAGGGTAGTCAGGACAATCATGGGGTAGTTTGCGACATTAACATAAGAGCATGAACTTATAACCTGATCTCATCTTCAATCCCCAGGTCATTGATAAAGTCCTCATCGTGTGAAATCACCAATAAAGTGCCCTTGTAATCGCGGAAAATTGACCCAAGCATTTTGATATTAGCCAGGTCAAGGTTGTTAACCGGTTCGTCAAGTAAAATGATATCAGGTTGTTTGCTTCTGAGCACCATACAACAAAGTGAGAGTCTCAACATTTCACCACCGCTCAAAACCTTGCAGGGCTTGTCCCAGCTTTCAGGAAAAAACAAGAAGTTCGCCAGAATGGTATGGATTGTTGATGGTTCAAGATTATCTGAGTTGTTTGCGATCGCTTGTTCAAGTACTGTTCTGTCACGATCGATCATTGTATAATCCTGGTCGAGCGCAATCGTTATTTGTGATGCGATCTTTAGTGTGCCTTCTGTATTGCGCAATTTCTGCTGAAGCAATCCAAACAGCGTTGATTTACCACTTCCGTTATCGCCTGAAATCCTGATCCTGTCACCGGCTTTTATTACAAAGGTTTTTGGATCGGTCCACGTATTGTTAAAGCCAGGGTATGCGTAATTGATACCAGAGGCTTCGATCTGTATTTTTCCTTTGTGTTGATTGCTGTTTTCAAAATATGCCTTCATGAAATTTTGAACTTCTTTCAATGATGCCGCTTCTTTCAGGGTTTGTTTTAGAATCTCAATTTTATCAGCGTGAACCTGCTTAAGTTTCGAGGTACTTGCTTCTGCAGCGTTCTGCTTTATG
>JBEVNF010000251.1:0-8070 GCA_040508255.1 Flavitalea sp. | reverse complement strand
GCGCTTATAAAAACTGAATTATCAACGTTTAAAATAAGTTTAAGTCCAAAGTCCAAAAAAAACCATCCAAAGTCCAGATCCGAATCGAAAAACCAAACAAAATCCAAAGTCCAGATCCCGTACTAACGGGTGTCCAAAAACCAAACAAAGTCCAAAGTCCAGATTGAAAAACCAACCAAAATCCAATCCAATCCAGAAAAACCAGTCGATATCCTAAACCTGATAACCGTCAAGAGCTTAAGAAATTTGAAAGATCCGATCCCGTCGAAAGCAATTTGAAAGAAGGTTAATCGACTGATTAAAAATCACTGAAAACCACTGCACCGTCCAGGCAGTGGTTTTTTGCTTTTGGTAGTTGTTCAACCCGCGCAGTAAATTCGCAGTAACTTCAGTTCATGGTTATGGAATCAACTTACAAACTTATTCGCACTGGCCTGAACAGGCTCGCTTTTTTTGCGCTTCTACTATTCTCCATTTTAGTTATTTACTGCAACAGCACAAAAAGTGAACATTTGCTTGATGTGGAACAGTTTGAAAAAGCAGCCTCAAAACCGGGCGCTCAGGTGCTCGATGTACGAACTGCCCCGGAATTTCAGACTGGACATATCGCGCACGCCCTTCAGGCAGACTGGAAAAATCAGTATGAGTTTCAGGACCGTGCGGAGCATCTTGACAAAATACAGCCCGTTTATGTATACTGTGCGGCTGGTACGAGAAGCGCCGCGGCGGCCGATTGGCTCAGAAAAAAAGGATACCAGGTTTTTGAGCTCGATGGCGGCATGAAATCCTGGAAACAAAAAAACAAGACGATCGATGTTGAGCCCAACGAGAAACCAATTTCTCTTTCAGAGTATAAAGTGATGGCGGGAATGGGACAGGTTGTGCTGGTTGATTTCGGTGCTGAATGGTGCCCTCCCTGTAAAAAAATGGATCCTGTGATAGATGATCTGCGAAAGGATATGGGTGATAAAGTGAGAGTGGTAAAGATTGACGCAGGTATGCAGGCTGAGCTAATGAAGTTGGTGAGTGCGGAGAAAATACCGACTTTCATCATTTACAAAAACGGTACAGAGGTTTGGAGGAAAGAGGGAATCGTGCCGATTGATGAATTGAAGCGGAATATTAATTAGTTACCCCAAGTCATTAAAATACATTCCGTTAAAAAACTTATTTCCCTTCTCATTCCATTATTCAAAATAAGTCGCTTCGCTGACCAATAAATTACAAATCAACATGTTAAAACCTATCTTCTCAGTTTTAATTTTAATCTTAACGGCGATATCTATTAATGCACAGCAAATTGAAATTCTTACAAAAGGTCAGCCTACTTCTATTCGCGGTCTTAGTGTTGTGAATGATAATCTTGTTTGGGTGGCTGGAAGTAAAGGTACGGTAGGTAAATCAGAAGATGGCGGAAAGACCTGGGAGTGGATCCAGGTACCTGGCTTTGAAAAAAGAGAGTTCCGGGATATCGAGGCGTTTGATAATAAAACCGCAGTGATCATGGCAATCACAGAACCAGGCGAAATCCTGAAAACAACAAATGGTGGCAAAAGCTGGAACGTGGTATTCCGTGACACCACCAAAGGGGTGTTCATAGATGCTTTTCATTTTAATAAGAAAGGAACAGGTTATACCATCGGGGACCCGATCGATGGGACTGCCTATGTTCTGAAAACAACCGATAACGGCAATAGCTGGACCCGCGAAAAAAACACACCATCCCTTGATACCGGTGAAGCATGTTTTGCATCCAGCGGCACCAATATTTTCACGAAGGCTGATGGCTCCTATCTGTTTGTAACCGGTGGAAGAAATGCAAGGTTTCACTCAGGCGGTGCAGCTACCCCACTTCCATTACTGAAAGGTGGCGAAAGCACTGGTGCAAACTCGGTGGCAGTCCTGGAGAATGGGAAAAAGATGACAATGGTGGTTGTGGGCGGCGATTTTGCAAAAGACACGGTTGCAACCGGTAACTGTGTGTTGATCAGCAATGGAGTTTCAACGCTTCCGGTGCAAGGCCCTCATGGATATAGGAGCTGTGTTGAATTTCTGAACGCAACTTCCCTGATCGCATGTGGCACCTCAGGTGTAGATGTTAGCGTGGATGGAGGAAAGAACTGGAAGCTTGTTTCGCAAGAAGGATTTCATGTTTGCCAAAAAGCTAAAAACGGAAAGGTTGTTTACCTGGCTGGCGGTAACGGGAAAATTGCCAGATTGAACTAAGGAACAAAACAGTTGTTTTTTGAAATCGCAAACCAACCCACCCCCTATTTCTTAAACATAAAGTAAACCGCACCCATCAGAAACCCAAAGCTCACCAGGTATTTCCAATGGAACGGCTCCTTCAGATAAACCACCGCAAACACAGAAAATACGATCAGCGTGATCACCTCCTGTGTCATCTTTAGCTGAAACCCTGAAAAGCCGTTTGCAAAACCGAGACGGTTTGCCGGCACCATCAGGCAGTATTCAAAAAACGCGATCGCCCAGCTTGCGATGATTGCCTTCCACAAAGGCACTCCCTCCTGTTTCAGGTGGCCATACCAGGCGATCGTCATAAAAATATTCGAGGCAGTCAGCAGTAAGATCGTGCGTATCATTTCGCAAAAGTTTTAAATACCCAAAAGAGGCGACCCTGTCAAGGATCGCCTCTTTGTAATAAAAGATTATACAATTGTTAAGCCAGTGCCCTGAAATCCACCGGAACGAGTTTACTAACACCGGGTTCCTGCATGGTTACACCATAGATCACATCCACCGCACTCATCGTTTGCTTGTTGTGCGTTACGATGATGAACTGACTCTCTTCACTGAACTTGCGGATCATATTTGTGAACTTACCCACGTTCGCATCATCCAGCGGAGCATCAACCTCATCCAGGATACAGAACGGTGCGGGTTTGATCAGGTAGATCGAAAACAACAGCGCCGTTGCTGTAAGCGTCTTCTCTCCCCCACTTAACTGTGTGATGGATGAAGGACGTTTACCCTTTGGTTTTGCGATAATATCAATACCTGTTTCAGCAAGATTTTCCGGATTCTCAAGGATCATATCCGCGGTATCATCTTCAGTAAACAAAGCCTTGAACACACGCTGGAAGTTTTCACGAACCCTGTTAAAGGTATCAAGGAACTGCTGGTTGGCAGTTGCTTCTACTTCCTGGATGGTTTGCAGCAAGCTATCTTTTGCTGTTACCAGGTCATTCTTTTGCTCAAGAATAAACTCGTAACGTTTCTTCATTTCTGTAAACGCTTCGATCGCCGTTGGATTCACCTCGCCAAGATTCTCAAGACGTTTCTTCATCTTGTCACTCTTCTCCTGGAGATCTTCCACAGGAACATCACCGGTTCTTGGCTGATCAATAATATCATCAAGATTGATCCTGAACTCAACATTCAGACGCTCTTTCATACCGGCAAGCTGCAACTTCAATTCGTTCAGCTTATCCTTGATCTCACTAAGCAAATGCTCAGTCATTTCACGATCCTTCGCTTTATGACGAAGCTCGCTTTCTTTTTCGTTGAGCTTGTTACGGATATTATAGTATGACTGATCCGCTTCGTTCAGAATTTTTTCTTCATCTTCTTTTTTCCTGATCAACTCAACATGACCCTGTGTTGCCTGCTCCAGCGCATCGCTGCTCTCAACAATACTTTCAGAAGTCAGTTTCAACTGAGAAGCATTCTGCTCAACCTGTTGGTTCAGGTTGTTTAATTGATTTGTTTTGAATTCAGCTTCCTGTTTTAATGAATTGATCTTACTCTGCTGACGGGTCACCTGTAGATTGAACTCATTGTAACCGGCCTGTGCCTGGTTATACTGAGATTCTGCGCCACGGTAATCTTCTTCAGCCACACGAAGGGTCTCTTTCAGTTCGCTGAATAAAGAAACCAGTTCTTTCCATTCGCTCCGTGTACCCTCGATAGACGAATTGGTATTCTCAAGATTCTGTTGCATCTCTTCAAGACGGTTCTGTGCGGTCGATTGAAGACCATGCAGACTTTCCATTTTGTTCTGAAGAGAGAATACAGTATTTGTAAGACGATTGATATCTTCCTGTGCCTGCCTGATAGCAGTTTCTTTCAGTTGCTCGTTGAAAGCGATCACATCGTTATGGCGATCCTGGATATCAGCTTTCAGCTTGTTCACGATCGTTTCCTGCTCGCGGATATCATTCTGAAGCTTCTCAAGATTCTTTGCACGACCGATCTTCTTTCCTTCAAACAGACCAACACTACCACCGGTAAGTGAGTATTTTCCTTTTACATATTTACCGGTCTTCTCAAGAACTACCGCACCATTGCTGTTTGTAAGCGCTTCTTCGTTTTCAGCGATGAATACATTACCCAGCAAATGATTTGCAAGATCACGATACTGCTCATCCACTTCGATCACATCGATGGCAGGAATTGTTTGAGCAGGCTGATGATAATTGTTTTCACCCGCAGTGAATTTGTCAAGCAGGAAGAAGTTAGCCTTTCCTTTTTTGTTTTCATCGAGCAGGTGAACCGCCTGAAGACCTTCCTGCAGATTGTTGACTACATAGTAGTTCAGGTATGGTTCGAGTACGTTTTCAACTGCCGCGCGATACTCTTCCTTTACATAAATAATATCACTGAGGATCGGTGCATTGTGATTCCAGCCGTTGTTTTTATGAAGGAATTTGATGCTTTCCGGATAACCTTCCATTGAGTCAACGAGACTCTTTAAAAGATCATGCTCGTTCTTTTTTGAATCGAGCTTACGACCTTCCTCTGCAAGTTTCTGACGAAGAACTTCAAGCTCACCCTGTGCTTCGAGTATCTGCTCTTTGGTTCTTTCATGTTGTTCCTGGAGAATTTCAAGATCACGTCGGCGTTGTTCCAGTTCTTCTTCTTTTACTGAACGCTCTTCTTCCAGTTGTTTCAACTGGCTGTAACGGACCTCTTTTTCGTCTTCCATCTGTTGAATGGAACGTTGAAGATTCTGGATAGATGTATCTGCAACCGCAACCTTCTTTTCTGCTTCGAACTGGTTACGTTGTATAGATGAATTTTCTGATCTTAGCTGATCAACACTTTTTCTCTTCTCATCAAAAACAACCCTGTTGGATTCAACGGCTTCTTTCCTGTCGGCAAGTTGCTGCTGAAGATCTTCGAGTTTACCATCTTCTTCACCCAGCTGCTGACGGGTGAACACGATGCTTTCTTCCAGACCCTTGAGTTGGCCCTCGCTTTTGGTGAGGAATTCCTGAAGACTGTTTTCTTTTTCCTGAAGGAAATTCAGTCTTTGAGAAGCAAGGTTTTTTTCGTTTTCCTTGGTTCTCAGCTTTTGCAACATTTCGTTGAACTCGTGTTGCATTGACTGAAGCTGACGCTCCTTTTCGATGAAGTCGACCTTCTCCTGTTCGATCGCTGCTTCTTCGAGTGCGATTTCGGCTTCGAGTTTCGCCTTTTTATCGGTTTCTGACTCGGCCTTTTCGTTCAGATCACGGTAAGTAACGTTGAAACCTTCCAGGGAAGCCTTTGCAAGTTCGATACTGATCTCGCGGTAGTCTTTCTTGATCTCAAAATACTTTTCGGCCTTTTTTGCCTGGTTCTCGAGACTTTTCAGTTGGTTATTGATCTCAAAAAGCAAATCTTCGATACGCGCCAGATCCTGTTCAGTGGCATCGAGCTTTGATTTTGCCTCTTTTTTTCTTGTTTTATAGATGGTGATACCGGCAGCCTGTTCAAGCATGCGGCGACGGCTGTTTTCCTTATCCTTGATAATCTCATCCACCATACCCAGTTCGATGATCGCATAACTATCGGTACTGATACCGGTATCCATAAAAAGATTCTGGATATCCTTCAGACGACATTGCACATCGTTCAGCCGGTATTCACTTTCACCGCTCTTGTAGAATTTACGGGTAACGGTAACCGTACTGAATTCGGTGGGAAGCAGATTGCGGGTATTCTCGAAAGTAAGGCTCACCTCGGCGAGACCTGAAGCTGAACGACTTTTTGAACCGTTGAACACGAGGCTATCGAGATTTTCCGATCTGAGCTGGCTGATCTTCTGCTCACCTATCACCCAGCGGATGCTATCGATAATATTGCTTTTTCCACAGCCGTTCGGCCCGATAACACCAGTGATACCCTCATCGAAATGGAGTGTGGTCTTATCAGCAAAACTTTTGAATCCTTTAATTTCCAGGCTCTTTAATCGCACAGTTTTCAGATTTTGTAAGAGAGCAAATATATACGAACGACCATAATGGTAATTCACGATTTATACACAGAAGAGGGGCCAGAAAGCCCGCTGGATACGGAGAATTACGATTTTAACAAGATTGCCGATATTTACCAACATAAGGACATTATTTACCCACATTAAGCGTAGAAAAATGAGTAAAACTTTCAAATGGGGCATCTTCGGTGCCGGCCGGATCGCCAGGAAATTCGCAAACGACCTGAAGTATGTCGAAGGTGCGCGTCTGTATGCCGTTGGAGCAAGAACGGCGCAGTCTGCCCGCGAATTTGCAAGCGAATTTACCGATATGAAGGAATACGACAGCTATGAAAAACTGGTTTCCGACCCTGAAGTTGACGCGATCTATGTGGCAACACCCCACGGGTTTCATCATGAGCACGTGATGCTTTGCCTTGAACATGGAAAAGCCGTGCTCTGTGAAAAAGCTTTTGCGATCAACACAAGGGAGGCAAAGGAGATGATCGATCTCGCACGTGCCAAAAAGGTGTTCCTGATGGAGGCTTTGTGGACGAAATTCAATCCCCACTACCTGAAAACCATGGAACTGATCCAGTCCGGAAAGATCGGCAAGGTGAAATCGCTCCAGTCCAATTTTGGGTTCAAACCTTATGACCCGATACCTCAAAGACTTTTTGACCCCGAACTTGGCGGCGGAACCCTGCTTGATATAGGAATTTACAATGTGTTTATCGCACTGTCGGTATTGGGCAGGCCTGATGAGATAGAAGCGGTGGCTGAGCTTTCAGAAAAAGGTATTGATCTGCAGCTTTCAGTTCAGTTCAAGTACAAGGGTGGTGAGCAGGCGCAGCTTTTCAGCAGTTTTTATACCGACCTGTCGAACGAGTGTGATATTTCGGGTGACAACGGCCGGATCCGGATGGGAACCAGGTTTTTCGCCCCGGACACCAGCATCACCTATTATCCAGGCAAGCCGGACACGGCTGAAGTGATCCCTTATCACCGGGAACAGGGTTTCGGCTATCAGTACGAGGCGCGACACGTGCAGGAATGCCTGACCAAAGGACTGATCGAGAGCCCGGTGGTAAGCTGGAACGATACAATTGTGCAAATGGAAGTGATGGATGAGATCAGAAAGTTGATCAATGTGAAATACCCCAAAGATCTCTGACGATCTAACGCCCTACTAAAGCTGTAGCGATCAGGCTATCCGGCTGATTGTTACTGTAAAACACCTTCAGAATCTTCGGATTACTGATTATCTGATCATAGTTCATTGATTCATAATTCCCGGAACTCTGAATTACTTGTCTGATGTTCATTGTTTCGCCTATAACAGGTCCACCGGTACCGACAACATCAACAAGTTTCACAGAGATGCCTGAAGCACTGCCCTGATTGTTATTGTAGATATTCATGATATGAACGGTATCTTTTACAGAACTGTTCAGTTTCACAGTAACTGTAAATGTGCTGTCAAGATTTTCAGCGATGAAGATAGTTCCGCTTATTCCATTCGCTCCAACGGCTGTGATCGGGAACTCCTCGTTCCTCAAAGTCAGCTGATCGTCTTTGGAACAACCGGTAACAAATGCTAAACAAATGGCAGCCAGTGTCAGACTTCGGATGACACCGGATTTTAAGATGTTGAAAGGGGTAAATAATTTGCTACTCATATCAATAAAAATTGAATCCCGCAGAACGGAAGTATAAAGTTGACATCGGCTGCTTCACTTCCGTTGCATGGGATTCAGTACTGTTGCTAGTTTTTAACAACCCGCTTTTCGAGATCTTTAACCGGGAAGATGATATCCCTGCTCATTTTCACGCCGTTACGATAAGATGCAATCCTCAGATTTGAGGCATCTTTT
>JBEVNF010000224.1:0-14580 GCA_040508255.1 Flavitalea sp. | reverse complement strand
ATGCATCCTATAAAATACCTTGTTACGATCTGCCTGCTCATCTGCTTTTCAGGTACCGCTCTAAAGGCGCAGTACTTCCCCGAAAAAGTAGGAAAAAAACCTAGGGCACTCTACCGCCAGGGTCTCGAAAAAGCAAACGACGGCAATTTTAAGGAAGGCATTCAATTGCTTGAAAGCGCGGTAAAACTCGATGCAAAATTCATGGATGCCTATCTTTCAATTGCAGGCATGTATGGTGAATTAAAGAACTACAGAGCGAGCATAGAAAATTACGAGAAAGCGAAGGTTATTGATCCTGCTTATTTCAATGATTACAATCTTCCGTTCGCCATCAACCTCGCCGGCCAGGGTGAATTTGAAAAAGCAATTGTTGCAATCGATGATTTCATAAAGATTCCCGGTCTGAACGAAAGAAGTAAACTCGCTGCTGAATATCGTAAAAAGAGTTTCCAGTTTGCAATTGATTATGCAAAATCAAAACCGTCCGGAGATTACAAGTTTGAACCAAAGAATCTTGGCGACAATGTGAACAGTAAATATTCAGAATACTTTCCTACACTAACAATTGACGGACGCGAACTGGTTTTTACGAGAAGAGTCGGAAATACAAATGAAGACTTCTACAGTGCGAGTAAAAAAGATACAAGCTGGGCGATGGCGACAGCGCTTCCCGGCAGCATCAATTCTCCATCAAACGAAGGCGCACAAAACATTTCACAGGATGGTCAATGGCTGATCTTCACGGGATGTAATTTCCCTGAAGGTCTTGGTAGTTGTGATCTCTATATTTCCTATCTCACAAATAACGGATGGAGCGCTCCGGAAAATCTTGGCAACAAGATCAATACAGAATCATGGGAAACAGCACCATCTCTGTCACCGGATAAAAGAGAACTTTACTTTACGAGCAACAGACCAGGTGGTTTTGGCGGTAGTGATATTTACATCAGTCGCCTGCTTCCAAACGGAACATGGAGTGCCCCTCAGAATGCGGGCCCGGAAATCAATACAGCTGGTGATGAAAGCTGTCCCTTTATTCATGCCGATAACCAGACACTTTATTTTACATCAAGCGGACATCTTGGTTATGGTGGCGAAGATCTTTTTCTTTCCAGAAAAGGACCTGATGGCAAATGGATGAAAGCGACCAACCTTGGTTACCCGATCAATACAATTGAGAACGAAGGAAGTCTTTCAATTGCGTCTGATGGCAAGACTGCATATTATGCCAGTGATCGCAGTGATAGTCGTGGTGGTCTTGATCTATATAGCTTTGAACTGCGCGATGATATTCGTCCTGCGCGTACATTATGGATCCGTGGTAAGGTGTACGATAAGAAAACAAACAAGGGGCTTCCTTCGGCTGTTGAGCTGACAGATCTTGCATCGCAAAGAGTGATCAGCAGTATACAGACAGATGGTTCAGGTAATTACCTGATCACTTTGCCGGTTGGTAAGGATTATGCTTTCAATGTAAACCGTAAAGGTTACCTGTTCTATTCAGAGAATTTTTCTTTGAATGAAAAGACACCTGATTCAACATACAACATCGATATTCCTTTGCAACCAATAGAAGCAAATGCAACCATTGTTTTGCGTAACATCTTCTTTGATATAAACAAGTTTGAACTGAGACCTGAATCTTTTTCAGAACTTGATAAAATTGTTCAGTTGCTAAAAGATAATCCAACGCTGAATATCCAGATCTATGGGCATACCGATAACGTTGGTAAGGCTTCAGATAATCTTAAGCTTTCAAATGATCGTGCCGGTGCTGTTGTAAAATATCTTGTTTCAAAAGGCATTGAAGCAAAACGCCTGGCTTCAAAAGGATTTGGAGCAACTGTTCCTGTTGCCACAAATGATACAGAACAGGGTAAAGCTTTGAACAGGAGAACTGAGCTAAAAGTAAACTGATCTTCTCTATGAAGATGGGTAATCTGCCGAAGCGTAGCGAACGTGGATGAAAAGATGAGTGTTTCCACACTCTCCGACTGTTTTTTTCCCATTCTTCCTCAGATGGCAAACACTAGTTTGCACCCATGCATCCTGATCTTATTTACCAGCTCGCATTAAGAGAAGTACCAACTATCGGTCATGTACATGCGAAATCGCTGATCGACCATTTTGGCAATGCTGAAAACATCTTCAAAGCAAATGCAAAACAATTGCTGGAAGCTGACGGCATAAATGCAACCAATGCAAAAAACATCCGCCAGTTCAGAGATTTCAAACAGGCAGAAGATGAAATAAAATTCATACAGAAATACAAGATCAAAACCATTTCCATGAATGATGTTGAGTATCCAGATCAGCTACTCAACTGTTATGATCCACCCATACTATTATTTTACAGGGGCAATACGGATCTGAGGCATACAAGAATGATCTCCATAATCGGCACAAGATCCAATACAGAATATGGCCGGTCAACCACTGAAAAACTCGTCGAAATCCTGAAGCCATACAATGTTGTGATTGTGAGCGGGCTGGCATTTGGTATCGATGCGATCGCACACAGGGCTGCTATCAAACATGAAATCCCGACTGTTGGAATACTTGCGCATGGCCTTGATACATTGTATCCACCTGAACACACATCACTTGCAAAAAGCATGGTAAAAAACGGGGGGCTGCTCACCGAGTTCAAAAGCAATACAAAACCTGACAAACACAATTTCCCAAGCAGAAACCGGATTGCTGCCGGTCTGAGCAAATCAACAGTGGTGATCGAAAGCGGAATAAAAGGCGGAAGTCTTATTACTGCTGATCTCGCATTTGGATATCATCGCGAAGTTTATGCGGTACCGGGTAAAACCACTGATATTAAAAGCCGTGGATGTAATCAACTCATAAAGAGTCAGAAGGCGACCATCTTAAGTGATCCCGAGGAATTTCCGGATCTGATGGGATGGAATGATCAAACGGTGAACAGGAACCGCAGACTCAGATTGCCATTCGATGATCTGACAGAACATGAACGCATACTTGTTAAAATTTTAGAAGACAATAAGGCGCTGCACATAGATGAACTAATGTTTATGAGTGGGCTGAGCAGCAGCGTAACTGCATCGGCGGTGCTTACACTGGAACTGAAATGTGTTGTGAATCAACTGCCGGGAAAAAGAGTGACACTGTCTTAACATTCTGTAAACAAGTTAGTTGGGGCGTGTTAGCGTATGCTTCATAAAAAAATCATTTGGAGGTAATTTATCTGTTGCTATATCTTTGCACATGGCAACAATAAACAGCACTTCCAAATCAAGGTCTCCCAGACCAGACAAATTTTTCGGTGAAGGTTTAACGTTCGATGATGTTCTCCTTGTGCCTGCTTTTTCACAGGTTTTACCACGCGAAGTCGACATCCGCTCAAAACTTACCAGGACAATCACGCTGAACACTCCAATGCTTTCATCAGCAATGGATACAGTTACTGAAGCAAAACTTGCTATCGCACTTGCACGTGAAGGGGGTATCGGTATTCTGCATAAGAATATGTCGATCGAGCAACAGGCTGCGCAGGTTCGGAAGGTAAAAAGAAGCGAAAGTGGTATGATCCTCGATCCTATCACACTCCACCAGGAGGCTGTTCTGGCAGATGCGATGAAGCTGATGGCCGACAATAAGATTGGTGGTATTCCAATCGTGAATGATCAACAGCAACTGGTTGGTATCCTTACCAATCGTGATCTGAGATTCGAAACGGATCCCAACAAAAAAGTGAAACAGGTTATGACAACAACGAACCTGATCACCGCACCGGAAGGTACCGATCTCAAAAAAGCAAGAACTATTCTCAGTCAATATAAGATTGAAAAATTACCTGTTGTAAACAAAGCAGGTAAACTTATCGGTCTGATCACTTATCGGGATATCATGCAATTGCAGAGTTATCCAAACGCAGTGAAAGACGAATACGGTCGTTTACTGGTTGGTGCTGCACTTGGTATCACTGGCGACCTCCTCGATCGTGCGTCAGCATTGCAACAGATAGGTGTTGATGTTGTTTGTCTTGACAGCGCGCACGGACATAGTGCTGGCGTACTGAATGCTTTAAAATCTGTAAAGAAAAACTTTAAGAAACTTCAGATCATAGCCGGAAACATAGCAACAGCCGCAGGTGCAACAGCACTTGTTGAAGCAGGAGCTGATGCGGTGAAAGTTGGTATCGGACCAGGTTCAATCTGTACAACCCGTATCGTGGCCGGTTCAGGTATGCCACAGATCACCGCGATCATGGAAGCAGCGAAAGCACTTCATAAATTAAAAATTCCATTGATTGCAGATGGTGGTATTCGCTACACCGGTGATATGGTGAAAGCACTTGCTGCCGGCGCAAACGTAGTAATGATGGGAAGTGTGTTTGCAGGAACAGAAGAAAGCCCCGGTGAAACTATCATCTACGAAGGAAGAAAATTCAAACAATATCGTGGCATGGGCTCAATTGGTGCAATGAACCGTGGTAGCAGCGATCGTTATTTCCAGGATGTTGAAGATGATGTAAAGAAATTTGTACCTGAAGGGATCGAAGGTCGCGTTGCATTCAAAGGCAATCTTCACGAGATCGTTTATCAATACGTTGGTGGTCTCAGAGCTGGTATGGGATATTGCGGGGCAAAAAATATCGATGCGCTACAGCTCGCTCAATTTGTAAGGATCACAAACGCCGGTATGCGCGAAAGTCATGCTCATGACATTGAGATCACAAAAGAAGCGCCTAACTATAGTCGCTAATCATCATTATTTCCCCCTCCTTTTCAAGGAGGGGCAGGCGTGGTCCATGGTACCACCCCTCAAACGCTTCCGCGGACAAGATTCATGAAATCCCCAACGCTCCTCATGAGATTCATTTACACCTTCATCCTCCTCTTCTCCACTTTGTTTGCGACAGCGCAAACAGATTCATGCAATCTCCGGATCAGTATTTTAACCTGCGGGCCGGGAGAGGATCTCTATTCTATATTTGGTCACAGTGCAGTGCGCATTCAGGATAATATCACGAGGACCGATATAGTATACAATTACGGAACAATGGATTTCGACGATCCATCTTTCTATCTGAAGTTTATGCGTGGTGACATGCGATATTTCCTTTCATACACCGACTATCCGTCATTCATGTACGAATACCAGGTCACCCGCAGAAGTGTAATTGAACAGGTGCTGCAATTATCCTGCGAAGACAAACAACGGATTTTGTCTGCACTTCAAACAAACGCTCTCGAAGAAAACAAATACTACAGCTACTCATTTCTCTACGATAATTGCTCATCAAGAATCCGCGACATTGCAATGCGCAATGCAAAATCGCTGGTTCGGTTCAAAGATATTTTGCCGGCACGTGTACCTACTTTCAGGAACATGATCCACGAATATCTGCATCGTGGCCAGCAGCACTGGAGCAAACTCGGTATTGATCTTTTACTCGGCGCAAACATCGATAAGAAGGTCAGTAACGAAGAATCAATGTTCCTCCCTGATTATCTCATGAAAGGATTTGATAGTGCGGTTGTGTTGAAGAGCCCGGCCCAGGCTCAGTTAATACCGATGGTAGCCACAAAGCAGTTTGTATACCAGCCACCAGTAACCGAATTATCACTGCCATGGTACAATCCATACTTTATACTTGCTGCTTTATCAATTTTGCTGCTGATACTTTCTTTCAGAAAGAGAGCCTACACGCGCACTTCAGCAAGGATCGATAAATATCTGTTCCTTGTTACGGGTTTACTTGGCACACTGATGCTTGCCCTCTGGTTGTTTCGTGAAGACACTGTTTGCAGCAAAAACTGGAATATCATCTGGGCATTACCGACGCATGTGATCGCCGCTTTTTATATTCGCAGTACTAAACGCTGGGTCGGAACTTATTTCCGCATTACCGGTATTCTTGGGGCATTATTGTTGCTGGGATGGTGGTGGTGGCCGCAACAACTGAACAGCTCATTGATAGCACCGGTTCTGCTGTTGGTTATCAGGGCATTTGCAATCTCCTATAAATCCAGGAACAATGATCAAAACGTTAAGTCATAAGAAAGGAAGAATCAGTTACTCTATATACGGAACAGGTCGTCCAATTTTACTTGTGCATGGATTTGCAGAAGACAGTGAGATCTGGAAAAACCAGGTGAACCATCTCAGCGAAAATTATCGTCTGATAGTCCCTGATCTTGCAGGCTCCGGGAAATCTGATTTTATTCCCGAGATCTTTACCATGGATGATCATGCAGAAATGCTTGAACATTTGCTTCGGCAGGAAAAAATACCTTCAGTTACGATCATTGGCCACTCAATGGGTGGATATATTGCATTGGCTTTTGCTGAAAAATATCCGACCCTGGTAAAAGCATTGGGGTTATTTCATTCATCAAGCGCCGCTGACACTGAAGAAAAGAAAGAATCAAGACGGAAAGCCATCCAGTTCATCAAACAAAACGGCTCAAAGAAATTTCTGCAGCAAACTACCGGGAACCTGTTTTCCCCGGATTCAAAACAAAAAACTCCGGGAATAGTACAGGAACTGGTGGACCAGTATTCCAACTTTAACCCGAATTCGCTCGTACATTACTACGAAGCCATGATTCAGCGACCGGACAGGTCGGAAGTTTTACGAAAAATTGCCAAACCGGTTTTGATTATTGCCGGTGAACACGATCAGGCAATACCCGTAAAACTGAGCCAGGAACAGTCATTTCTACCTGAATTGTGCTACTTTCATTCACTAAAAAATTCCGGGCATCTGGGCATGCTGGAGCAACCCTCTGAAAGTAACGCGATCCTCGAAAAGTTTTTCGAAGAAAGCTGACGATCCGGGGTGAAGCGGGACTAATTGCATGAAGAAATTTCTGGTTATACTCATAGGATTAGCGCTGGCATTTTCTGCAAACGCGGAGCATATCAAAGGAGGCGAGATGTACTATACTTATCTCGGCCCGGGCACTGCGCCAAATACCTCCTCTTATTCCATCACTTTCAAACTTTTTATCGACTGCAGCGCAACCAGCGAAGGACAGCTTGATCCTTTTGTTTCGCTCTCGATATTTAATAAGACTACGAATGCATTGTATGGCGGGCCGGTTCGTGCGCAGTTTTCCAACGAAAATTTCACAAGATTCAATCCGGCATCCAATCCCTGTATCGGCAACCCACCAAATGATGTTTGTTACAGGGTTCGTGAATATAATGCAACCGTAACGCTTCCAAATACACCCGGCGGCTACACTATAGCCTTTCAACGTTGCTGCCGTATCGACAGGATCGTAAATCTCCGTCAGCCAAGTAATAGCGATGGTGCAACATACTATTGTGAAATTCCCGGAACCTCCGTTCTCACAGACGCGTTTAAAAATTCAAGCCCAAGATTTTCACCAAATGATGCAACAGCGATTTGCAGAGGAAGCAACTTCAGACTTGATTTCTCGGTAACCGATCCTGATTCAGATTCCATTGCCTATAAACTTTGCAGTGGTTTTGTTGGTGGGTCACAGGCTGATCCGGTGCCAGAGATTTCCACTCCTCCACCATTTTCTGAACTAAGCTACGCTTCGGGTTATAGCGGCACGGCACCACTTAGTCCAAACGCTTCCATCAATCCATTCACAGGGATAATAACAGGGATCGCGCCTGCCGGTCTTGGTCAATATGTAATTACAGCCTGTGCTTATGAATATCGCAAAGGTGTACTCATCAATATTCACCGGAAGGATATTCACGTCCGGGTTTCAGATTGTGTTCCTTTACAGGCCTTGTTGAAACCAGATTACTCTTTTTGTGATGATTTCCTGGTTACGTTCAGAAATGAGCAGAACAATCCTCCCGGCGCAGTTTATACCTGGAATTTTGGAGATGGTACACCAGAAGTAAGCAACAGCGATATGCAGGGTCTTGTAAATCATCAGTATGCAGATACAGGTTCGTACACAGTAAGATTAAAAGTTGTTCTTGCCGGTCAATGTATTGATTCCACAAGTACAATAGCCAATGTGTTTCCCGGGTTTTTCCCCGGCTTTATTACACAGGGGAGCTGCCTGCAGACACCGATCCAGTTTATAGATACTACTGCATCAAGATATGGTGTTGCCAACAAATGGCGCTGGAATTTTGGAGATGCAACAAGTCAGGCAGACACTTCGGTCATCAAAAATCCAACATGGAAATACAGTTCCCTTGGCGCAAAGGATGTTCAACTGATCGTGGAAAGCTCAAGAGGTTGCCGTGATACCATCACAAAACAAATTGAAATACTTGATAAACCCCTGATACCACTTGCATTCAAAGACACATTGATCTGTAGCGTAGATACACTGCAACTGCAAGCCAGCGGACCCGGAACATTTTCATGGACATCATCGGGATCGGGTATCCTGAATGAAAATACCCCTACTCCACTTGTATGGCCAAAAACAACAACAGATTACCAGGTCACCGTAAATGAATATGGCTGTATCAACACCGCGTCGGTTCGTGTACGTGTAGTTGATTTTGTAACATTGGATGCAGGTATCGATTCAACGATATGTTTAACTGACGGAGGATTATTGAATCCTAAAGGTGATGGATTGAAATTTATATGGTCGCCTGCTGCAACGCTCAATGATCCCAATATTAAGAATCCGATGGCTACGCCAACAGGAACAACAACTTACAGTGTTATCGCCAGCATTGGAAAATGTTCCGCCCGCGATGAAGTGACGATTACGCCGATCCCTTATCCGCAGGCATTTGCGGGAAATGATACCACTATCTGTTTTGGAAGCAAAGCTAATCTCAAGGCAAGCATGGTTGCCAGTCGGTTCAGCTGGTCGCCTATCAGCAGTCTTGATAATCCATCAATCCTGAATCCGGTTGCTTCGCCTTTTGCAACAACCACTTATCTGCTCAGGGTGTTTGATACGCTTGGCTGTCCGAAACCAGGAGTTTCAGCTGTTGTTGTAAATGTGAGAGATAAGATACTTGCGTTTGCAGGAAACGATACTGCTATTGTGATTGGACAACCGCTGCAACTCACCGGTACAGGTGCACCAGCGTTTCAGTGGACGCCTTCTTCAGGTCTGAGCGCAACCAACATCTATAACCCTGTTGCAAGGATCAATGACAATATCACTTATGTAATGCGTGCCTTTACTGAGGAAGGTTGCGAAGGCTTTGATACTATCAACGTCAGGGTTTTCCGTACTCAGCCGGATATATTTGTTCCAAATGCTTTCAATCCTGCGGGAACAAAAAATCCTGTGTTCCGCCCCGTACCTGTTGGTATATCAACGCTCGACTATTTCAGGGTTTTTGATCGCTGGGGAAGAATGGTTTTCCAGACTTCTCAGACCGGAAAAGGCTGGGATGGAAACGTAGCCGGAAAACCGCAGCCGGCGGGGGCTTATGTCTGGATGGTGAGTGGCAGGGATTATACAGGTAAGACTGTTTCCAAATCAGGAACTGCCGTTCTGATCAGATAGCCGGCTACAAAAAATTGCAGAACACATCGCCGGATTGACCATCTGCTGGTTTTAATCAGAACATAAAACCGGGCTGAACTTTTCCTGCTCAAAATCACCTATATTCAAGATAATATTTATTTATTCCGGCAAACCCGGCGTTGATCCCCTGCGTATCTAATTCGTACGGTCGAATGAAAAAACTAACCTTGATATGCTGCCTGTGTATTTGCTGGATGCAAGCCGTCCATGCCCGGCATATTAAAGGTGGTGAGATCTCTTACGAATATATCGGACCCGGCCAACAGCCAAACTCCGACAGGTTTATTGTTACACTAAAATTGTTTCTTGACTGCGATGCCCAGGGTCAGCAACTGGACGAATATGCAAACGTTGGTATTTTCAGATTAGTCGATCAGCAGGCTGTAACCGGCTCCCCGTTTAACTTTCCCCTGATCTCCGATGAGTTTATTAATATCCGTCAACCAGATCCATGTATATTGAATCCTTCTCCCGTTTGCTACAGGTTACGGATTTATGTGCTTACGCTGGAACTGCCAAAAGATGTAACGGGATACACAGCAGTTTTTCAACGTTGCTGCCGTATCGAAAATCTTGCAAACCTTAGTCCCAACAACAACATTGGCTCTTCATATACCTGCGAGATTCACGGAACAAACAAACTTGGTCCCGGAGAAAACAATTCAAGCCCAAGCTTTGCAGTAAAAGACACCGTTCTGATCTGTCAGAATCGTCCATTCCAGCTTGACTTTGGCGCTTATGATCCGGATAAGGATTCATTATCCTATCGGTTTATAGATGCATTCAGTGCGCCCGGAGGAGGCGGTGGCGGTATCCTGAATCCCGTTCCGCCAGACAGGATTTCATTTGTAAGTTATGCCCCGGGATTTTCAGGTACAGAACCACTTGGCAGTAAAGTTACCATCAATCCAAAAACCGGGCTTATCGCCGGCGTAGCACCAATTGGCGGCGACTATGTATTAAGTGTACTTGTAAGCGAATGGCGGAGAGGTATACTTGTCAGCACCCATCGCAAAGATTTCAATATACGCGTTGATGAGCGATGTGATCTGGCAGCAGCATTATTGAAGCCAACCTATAGTTCCTGTGATGATTTTTCATTTCAGTTTCGTAATGAAGCACCTGCGAGTTCGCTTATTCATACGTATACCTGGGAACTTGGAGAGGGCGCTGCTTCCAACACAAATGCAGAAGCTCCATCTTACACTTACCGCGACACCGGTTCATACCACATTAAGCTTATTATAAACAAAGGTGAGCAGTGTACTGACTCAGCAACATCAACGTTGTTCGTTTACCCGGGTTTCAATCCAGGTTTCACTTTTGCCGGTTCATGTTATCAGAATCCTTTTGCATTCAGGGATACAACTACTACAAGATTTGGTGTAGTTGATAAATGGTCATGGAATTTTGGAGATCCGGCAACACTCGCTGACTCAAGCAATCTCCAAAACCCTGCCTGGAAGTATGCGATCTCAGGATATAAACCGGTTATACTCACTGTTTCAAGCAGCAAGGGTTGTGTAGCTGAAGTAAGAACTATTATTGAAGTAAGGGATAAGCCACTCATCTCACTCGCTTTCAGAGACACCCTCATTTGCAATATTGATTCACTGCGTTTGATGGCTGATGGGTTCGGCACATTCACCTGGACGCCTGGTTACAATATACTTGATGCAGCCACTACTAACCCTCTTGTATACCCGAAGAACTCAACATGGTACTATGTACATCTTAACGAAAACGGCTGTGTGAATGATGATTCAGTGCATGTACGTGTGGTTGACAGGGTAACGCTTTCGGTAAGTGCCGACACAACCATCTGCTTAACTGACTCACTGCGGTTGTATGCAATGGGTGATGGCCTGAAGTACAGCTGGTCAAACCCTTCAACACTTGATGATCCGACTTTAAAAAACCCGCTCGCAGCGCCGGTTGCAGACACGAGGTATATTGTCACAGCATCGATAGGAAGTTGTATAAATGCTGCAGACATCAATGTAAGAACCGTTCCATATCCAACTGCAATTGCCGGCAACGATACAACTGTTTGTTATGATGACTCCGCAACGCTGCATGCAAGCATTATAGGAAACAAGTTTGTATGGACACCGGTAAATTCACTGAGTAACGGGAACATTCTTGATCCGATAGCTTTCCCGCGAAGAACCACAATTTATACATTGTCGGTGTATGATGATCTTGGGTGTCCAAAACCAGGTATCGACCAGGTTCAGGTTATTGTAGAATCAAAGATCAATGCATTTGCAGGCAATGACACATCTGTTGTTGCAGGACAACCATTGTTGCTTACGGGAAGCGGAGCACCATTATTTGAATGGACACCATCCTTCTACATGAACCGGTCAAACATCCCAACGCCGTTGTTAAACCTGAATGAAAACATGAGCTATGTGATGAAAACATTCACTGAGGCAGGTTGCTTTGCTTATGACACAATCAATATCAAAGTCTTCAAATCACTCCCCGATATTTTTGTACCCAATGCCTTTGCACCGATGGGCAGAAATCGCATCCTCCGCCCCATAGCTGTAGGTATAAAAGAGTTTCAATATTTCAGGATTTTCAATCGCTTTGGACAACTTGTATTCCAGACCTCAGAATCCGGACGGGGCTGGGATGGAACCGTTGCGGGAAGAGTACAGCCAGGTGGTACATTTGTATGGATGGTGGCAGGAGTTGATTACCTCGGCAAACCCGTACAAAAACGAGGGACCGCGTTGCTGATCCGATGATCGGGCTTAACTTGCATTTCATATTTCAAGCTTATGAACAGGATCGTATTTGTTACCGGTGCAACATCAGGATTTGGTAAAGCAATAGCAGAAAAATTCGCGGCAAATAACGCTGATCTCGTAATCACGGGAAGAAGAAAAGACAGACTTGAACAATTGTCATCCGAACTTCAATCTAAATATGGTGTGCGTGTAAAATCATTGGTTTTTGATGTTCAGAAACGCAATGAAGTGGAAGAAGCGATCAACAGTTTACCTGCCGACTGGCAAAAAGTTTCTCTCCTTGTAAATAACGCTGGTCTCGCACTTGGGCGGGATTATTTTGATGAAGCATCACTTGATGATTGGGAAACGATGATCGATACCAATCTCAAAGGGTTGTTGTATGTAACAAAGGCGTTATTGCCATTTATGAAAGGAACAGGTGCAGGTCATATTATCAATATCGGGTCAACGGCCGGCAAAGAAGTATATGAAAAGGGTAATGTTTATTGTGCCACCAAACATGCGGTGGATGCCATTTCCAAAGCTATGAGAATTGATCTTTTGCGTTTTGGTATCAAAGTTACCGCGGTGCATCCCGGAGCCGCAGACACTGAATTTTCAAACGTAAGATTCAAAGGTGACGATCAGCAGGCAGCAAAAGTTTATGAAGGTTACAGACCTTTAATTGCAGAAGATATTGCTGACATCTGTTATTACTGCGCCACCCTGCCCGCACATGTTTGCATCAACGATCTTGTTGTGACCTGTACCGCCCAGGCAAATTCATTTCTGACATTTAAGGGGTAAGTTCCAAAAAGAAAAAACCCTTTGATCCGCCGCGGTGGATCAAAGGGAATATATAAGCAATTAGAGTTTTGCTGTAATCAAAGTTTCGAAGAAGCGGTTTCAGTTGAGGCTGGCGCTGTTGTGTTAGCGATGGCTTCACCCTGACCTGTTTTCTTCAGCAGGAGCACATAACCACAAAGTTTTTTCTTTCCCTTGTTTACCTGCACAGGCTTGATCATGTGGTATTCAGTTGCCTTTGGAACGTAGTTGTAGGAAATGATATTCCCGTCAACTTCACCCCATTGGTTCTTTTTGTAAACAACCTGGCGTTCAGCCCAGTCGAACATACGAACTTCGTACAGCTTGGAACCGGGATCCCCGATAAATACAAACTGGTACCATGTGCCTTCGTTCATTGGAACCACAATCGGCATTTCGTACTGACTTTCCATGGTCATAGACGCTTCACGCACAATCTGGTAACCATCTTTAGAATAAATTTGTTTGAGACTGTCAATCGAGATCTGGTAAGGTTTTACATCGCAGCCCTGTTGGCGGATGAGATCGCTTTGTGCGGCCAATTGATTGACTGTCAAGAGACTCAGCGATGCAAGAATAAGATTGCGTAAAGTGGTTTTCATTCTAAGGATTTTATTGGATTGGGGATTATGCATCAAATCTAATGAATAGAATCTAAAGATCAAATTCTTTGCTATAACGTTTTTCAGGAAGTCCATATTGTGAACTACCCGATCCGGGTATTTCCATGTATCAATACAGCGGCAACCCTATTGAGCCAGTGAAATCCTGATCTGAACCCCTGCCCTTGTAGTGGTGATTGGCGGAGAGGTTGAGATCTTTGGCTCTACTCTTCTTTGTTCAAAATAGAGCTTGATATTCACCCTGTTACTAAATACATAATCTATAGAAGGGTTAATGAAGATAACTTTCTGACCCGCTGTCGGCAAAGCCTGGGTCTGATCAAGACGGCTGTTTGAGGTCACATCATCCCGCATACTAAGGTCTATCCGGAAATTCGCATCATTCTGCATCGGCTTACCCTTGATCCTGATAAATGAGAACGCACCCCGTTTACGATAACCTGCACCGATTGTATACTCTGTCGATTTTGCCTCACTCAGCTGATAGTCGTTCAGACTCAGACTCACCTGTCTTGACTTCTTATAATCAAGACTGATCGTCATCTGGTTCGTGAACTGCATATCGAAGTTGATAAGCGGTTCAAATCTTTCACTGATTGAAATGTTTGGCACCATGAAATATGGCACAAAACTTCCTGTGAGGGTATCGATAAATCCAGGATAGTTGACCCTGAAAGGATCTGAAAACAAAAGTTGCGAATTGAAACTATTCATACTCAGATTACTGTTATAACCATGAGTTATAGAGAAAGCTGAGAAGATCTTTTCAAAACCCGGAATCCTCGTAAGACCATTATAGGTTACTCTCCAGTTTGGTTTTGGCAGAATACCTGAGAATGGGTTTGACCTGATATTCGGGTTACTATTCTTGATCAGAGAAATACTATTAGGATCATCCTTTGTATATGCTGCAAGAAA